>NZ_WKEE01000001.1:0-175762 GCF_021605635.1 Stenotrophomonas sp. PA-6-5C | reverse complement strand
CCCCCAACACCTCCACCTCCAAGTCACAGGTCCGTTTGAACACAAGGGCACCCCCCAGGGGTGCCGTCGGGACGCCGGAGCCGGCCGTGCCCAAGCGGCACCCGCGGCTCCCGCCGCCACCGCCACCGCCGGCGCCGCTGCCGGAGCAGCCGCTGCGACTGGCTGCCGACGCACTGTTCGGTTTCGACAGTGCCGTGCTCAGTGCCACCGGACAGCAGGCAGTGCAGGGCGTGCTGGCGCAGGTGCGTGAGGCCAGCCAGGTGCAGTCGATCCAGGTGGTCGGCTACACCGACCGCATCGGCAGCGCTGCCTACAACCAGACGCTGTCGCAGCGGCGCGCCGAGGCGGTGCGCCTGGCCCTGGTACAGGGCGGCGTATCGGCGGCGAGCATCAGTGCCGAAGGTCGGGGCGCGGCGGAACCGCTGGTGCAGTGCGACCAGCGCAACCGGCGCGAACTGATCGCCTGCCTGGCGCCCAACCGCCGGGTGCAGATCGCTGGCGTGGCCCGAGCGCACTGAATCCCCGTGCCGGGGCCCGCCCCGGCATCCCGAGTCCCCCCTGTCCTGCCGGCAGGACGTGGAAACGTCTCCCCCGTTTTCCACGCCTGCCGGTGGGCAGGTTTCTTCCCTGGTACACCTGATGAATGCCCAATTCCTGCCCTTGTCCATGAAGACGGAAGCCACTCTCAGCGTGTACGGCCAGCTCGGCAACCATGCGGTGGTGCGCATTCCCGGGCGCCGGCTGCCGGGCTTGATCCTGCAGGCCGACACCGTTGCCGGCTTCCTCACCCAGCTGCAGGAGGCGCAGGCCTGCCTGCGCAGCGGCCGCGCGCAGCGGGCCGATGCCGAGCTGGACATGCTGGTCGACATGCTCGAGCAGTGGTACGCGCTGATCGAATCGCGGTTGGCCGATGCAGGCGAGGCGCTGTAGAGAAGAGGGGACGGAGGGGATCAAGTCGTTTCCCTTACAGCCGGGGCATGAACGACTTGATTCCCTCCGTCCCCTTTTCTGTTGCTAGGTGCGGGCGCGGATCATCCAGCAGGCGGCTTCCACCCGTACGCGATCACCGTCGATGAACGGTGCGAACGCGGCCAGCGCCTGTTGCAGCAGTGCAGCGGCGCGTTCGACAGGCAGCGCGCGCAGGGCCAGGCCCACGGGCCCGAGCTGGCCGACGTAGCTGGCAAGCGCATCACGGGTGAGGAAACAGGTCAGGTCCAGCGGCGATACGTCCACGTCCTGCCATCCGGCACTCTGCAGCAGCTGGCGCACCCGCTCGCCATCGGCGAAGGCGAACTGTCCTGGTGCACCCGGTGCTCGCGCTGGCAGCACCAACTGGTCCGCAAGGGCGCGCTCGGCGGTGGTCATGAACGGATTTTCCTGCGCACTGCGCCAGGCGATGAAGCGCAGGCCTGCGCCGGCTCGGGCGGCACGGTGCAGGTTGGCGAAGGCGGCCTGCGTGTCCTCGAAGAACATCACCCCGAACCGCGACTGGATCCAGTCGTAGCGCGCCGTTGCGAAGGCATGGCGCTGCGCATCGGCCACGATGAAGTCGATGTCGCGCCCGATCGCAGCGGCACGCTGGCGGGCGAGGGTGAGCATCGGTGCGGAGATGTCGACGCCGGTGCAATGCACATCGGGACGCGCCGTGGCGGCGGTCAGCGTACTGGCGCCGGTGCCACAGCCGATGTCCAGCAGTTCCGTGACGGCAGCCGGCAGCTCGTCGCGCAGTGCATCGGCCATCGGTTGGAACAAGCCGTCCAGCAGGGTCTGCTGCGCGACCCAGTTCTCGCCAGCAGGGCCGTTCCAGAGCGTGTTCTGATCGAGCGGGAGTGAATCGGCCATGGGCTTGCCTTGCGCGGGGAGTGCGACCATGGTGGCGCTTGAAGCCCACTTGAGGTCAAGCACGATGCGGGAACTGGATATCGGTGAGGTGGTGCGCCGCAGCGGTGTACCGGCCTCCACCCTGCGCTACTACGAGCAGCTGGGCCTGTTGCAGGTGCTGGGGCGGCGCGGCCTGCGCCGGCAGTACCACGAAAAGGTGCTGGAACGGTTGGCGTTGATCGGTCTGGGGCAGTCAGCCGGTCTGTCGCTGCAGCAGATCGGCGCGGCGATGCCACAGGGGGCAGGGCTCGCATTGGACCGCACGGCGTTGCTGGCCCAGGCCGATGCGTTGCAGCGGCAGATCCGCGGATTGCAGCGGGTGCAGGAACGGCTGCGGCGGGCTGCGGCCTGTCCACACGCCGAGGATGCGCGGCGCTGCGCCTCGTTCCGCAGACTGCTGCGTGCGCAGCAGCGCCTGGCGCGTGCATGAGCAGTAGAGCAACGCCATGCGTGGTTGAACTGCCGACACGCGTTCAATCGCGGGTGCTGACTTCCCACGTGGCGTGCAGCACGCCCGGCACCTGCTCCATCCGCGCCAGCACCACGTCCAGCTCGTCGGCGCTGACCGCCGTGCTGACCAGGACTGCGATCACATCGGTAGGTGCATCGGCGTGCTCGACCAGCTGTACGTCGCCGACGGGGTACTGTGCCGCTTCCAGTGCATCGACCAGACGCTCGCGCACGCGCGGCACCGCGTCGGCATCCACGCTCAGGCGCACTTCGTAGGTCGCTTCGCTGGCGGCTTCGTTGATCGGGATGCGGTTGATCGCGTTCACCAGTGGCCGCAGCAGGGTGTTGCCGGCGATGATCAGTACGGTCAGCAGCACGCCTTCGGCCAGCATGTCCGCACCGGTACAGCTGCCCACGGCAGCCGAGCACCACAGCGTCGCGGCGGTGTTCAGGCCGCGCACGTTCATGCCTTCCTTCATGATCACGCCGGCGCCGAGGAAGCCGACACCCGAGACCACGTACGAGATCACCCGCACGGCCTCGGCGCTGCCGGCGATGCGCATGCCCAGATCAACGAAGGCGGCAGCGCCAACGGCCACCAGCACATTGGTACGCAGGCCGGCCGTACGCTGCCGGTATTGGCGCTCGGCGCCGATCAGGGTGCCGAGCACGAACGCCGCCAGCAGGCTGACCACGGTGTCGGCGAAGGGGCCGGACTGGAAGGTTTCGATGAAGCGCATGGCCGCAGTCTACCTCCCGCAGGTGACAGTAGATCCACGCCATGCGTGGATGGGTGGGCCGAGGACATCATCCACGCATGGCGTGGATCTACTCGTCGACGCGCTCGCCCATCATTTCGCGCTGGCGCTTGTCCAGTTCCTCCGCATAGCGCTTGCGCACGAATGCTTCGGACACCACGCCCAGCACCTGGCCATCGTCGGCCACCACCGCCAGCTCGTCGGCCTGGGTCTGGTCGAACCGCTGCATCACGCTCACCACGTCCGCGCTGGCGGCAAGCGCCACGTCGCGGTTCTCGGCGAACGTGCCCACCACGTCCTCGGGCTTCACGCCGTCGCCGAACAGGCGCGGAATCTGCACGATGCCAGCGTAGCGGCCTTCACTGTCGATCAGGATCACCCGGCTGCCCGAGCCCAGCGGGAAGCGCTGGCGGAAGGCGGCGGCATCGAGGTCGGCCGGGGCGGTGGCTACACCCTTGCGCATCATCCGCCCGGCGTTGAGGTTGTGCACCCAGCCGATGTCACGCGCGCTCTTGATGGTCTCCCCGCGCAGATGCATGCGCCAGGTCGAGAAGGAATAGCCGAACCACTGGCGCACCAGGGTGCTGGACACCAGTACGGCGCTCATCACCACGCTGGTCAGCAGGAAATCGTGGGTGCCTTCCAGCACCAGCATGGCCATGGTCATCGGCGCGCCAACCACGGCCGCGGCCAGCGCGGCCATGCCGGCCAGCGCCGCCGACGTGGCGTCGACCACCGGTACGCCAGTGGCCATCGCCAGCAGCCCGGCAAACAGCGTGCCGACCAGGGTGCCCATGAACAGCGAGGCGAAGAACAAGCCGCCGCGGAAGCCGAAACCCAGCGAGATGCCCGAGGCCAGGCATTTGAGGGTCAGCAGTCCGCCGATCCAGATCAGCGGCAGATGGGTGGTCAGGTCCAGGTGCAGCGCTCCGTGGCCGGACGACAGTACCTGTGGGCTGGCCAGTGCCAGCGGAATCAGCAGCAGGCCGCCCACTACCGGGCGCCCCCACAGCGGCAACGGGCTGCGCTTGACCGTGCCCTCGATGGAGGCGATCAGGCGCATCACCGCGATGCCGACCATCGCACAGCAGCAGCCGAGCAGGCCGTAGATCGCATAGTCGGCTGCGCGCACGTCGATGGTGGATGCCGCCGGCAGCAGATAGGCTTCCACGCCGGCCTGGTCGGCAACGAAGGCGCCGGCCAGCGCCGCAACCGCCACCGGCGCCAGTGCGGCCGGGGTGTAGGCACCGATGACGATCTCAAAGGCATAGAACGCCCCCGCAAGCGGTGCGTCGAAGGCTGCGGCGATCGCACCGGCCGCGCCGGCCCCGACCAGGATGCGCACGTCGTTGCGGCGCAGGCGCATCACACGCCCCAGTTGCGAGCCGCTGCCCGCACCCATCTGCGTGTACGACGCTTCCAGTCCGACCGACGCGCCGCAGCCATTGGAGACCAGGGTCTGGGTCAGCACGATCAGGTTGTCGCGCATCGACATGCGGCCGCCGTGCAGCGCGTTGGCTTCCACGGCATCCAGCAGGGGGCGTTTGAGGCGCGTTGCAGCGAGGCTGACCAGGCCCACCACCAGGCCGCCCAGCGGCAGTACCAGCAGCGCGGTCCAGGTCAGCGCGGGCAGTGAGCTCAGGCGCATGCCCTCGTCCAGCCCATACAGCGCCGTCTGCAGGGTGCGTGCCAGCCCAGCCTGCAACAGGGTCAGGCCACCGGCGATCAGCCCGACCAGCAGGGCCAGGGCGATGAACCACAGGTCGCTGCCGCGCAGGCGCAGACGCAGGCCCTGGAAGGCCAGATGCAGGCGCGATGGCGAAGCGGCGGACGACATGGTGGCGGCATGATACGCCGCCACCGTGAGCGCCACCGTCACCGCATCAGGCGGTTACCGCGCTTAGAAGCGGTAGCGGCCCTGCACGTAGAACGTGCGCGGTGCGCCCACCATGCGGCCGGCGTTGCCATCCACGTTGCGGGTATACCAGCGCTTGTCGGCCAGATTGTTCACGCCCACCGCAACTTCGCTGTCGGCCAGCCACGGCAGCTGCCAGGCGGCCTGCGCGTTCCACAGGCGTACGCCCGGCACGCGGCCTACGCGCGCATCGGCGGTTTCGTTCCAGGTGTTGGCGGCATCGGAGAACTGGCCGCTCTGGTGGGTGCTGGACACGTTGAAGGTCCAGGCGGCCAGCGCATAACGGGCGCCGATGCTGTCGGTATCGCGCGAATAGAACGGCACATCCAGGCCACGATTGTCGCCGGACTGCTGGATGGCCTTGGTCCAGGTGTAGTTCGCGTACAGCTCCAGCCCGGCCAGCGCGCTGCTCTCGGCGAAGCGGTATTCGATCGCGCTTTCCACACCCTTGTGGTCGGTGGCGCCGATGTTCTGGAACGTGGGCGGGGTGATGCCCGGAATCTGCAGGATCTGGTTGTCGAAGCGCATCTTGAACACGGTCACTTCCGCACGCAGCGCGCCATCCTGCCAGCGTGCGCCCAGCTCGGTGGTCTTGGCGATTTCCGGGTTCAGCGGATTGGTCGCGCTCTGCGAGTTGAGCTGGATGTTCTGCACCGGCCCGAACGAGGTGGTGTAGTTGCCGAACACGGTCAGCTGCGGGGTCAGCAGGTAGGCGACGTTGAGCGAGGGCAGGGCCTTGTCGTTGCGGCTGCTGAAGGTCGCGCCGCCACCGGCCTGCCGGCGGTCCATGTCTATCCACTCCATGCGCACGCCGGGGGTGATCCGCCACTGGCCGATGGCGATGCGGTCATCGACGTAGAACGAGTGCGCATCGGTAGCGTTGTCGAAGCGGGTGGTGGCACTTTCCACGCCGGTGCGGCGCACCACCGTGTAGCTGCGGTCGTTGCCGCGCTCGCGCAGGAAGCGGTAGCCGGCGGTGATGTCGTGCACGCTGCTGCCCCAGTGCAGGCGTTGGGTGTAGCGCGGTTCGATGCCGAGCACGCGGTAGTCGCGCGGCTGCACGGTGATCTGGGTGTTGGCGGCGTTGATCAGCGAGCTGGCGCGGTTGCTTTCGTTGTAATACGCAAGCACCTCGAACTCGCTGTTCTGCGATAGCGTGTTGGTGTAGCCCAGGTCGATGCCGGTGCGATGGCCCTTCCAGAAGTCGGTCGGCCGGGTGTTCTGGAACGGATCGGTCTCGTACTGGGCGCGGGACAGGCCACCGGGGGTCAGCGAGCGCACGTCGTAGTACGAGAGCTTGGCGCGCAGTTCCTGTTGTGCATCGATGGCATAGGCAAACTTCAGTGCCAGGTCATCGAAGCGGTCAACGCTGCCCTGGCGCCAGCCGCGGCCGTCCTGCCCGGAATACAGCAGGGCGGCACCCAGGCCGTTGTCGGCGGTGCCGCCGAGGAACGCGTTGTACTGGGTGCTGTCGCCGCCGCCGTGGTCGTACGCGCTGTAGCGCACGCCGGCCTCGCCGTGCAGGCCGGCCGCGGTCGGAATCGCACGGGTGCTGAAGTTGATGATGCCGCCGACATTCTGCGGCCCGTAGCGCACCGCACCGCCGCCACGCACCACGTCGATCGACTCGATGTTGGCCAGGCTGGCCGGGGCGAACGACAGCTGCGGCTGCCCGTACGGCGCAACCGCCAGCGGCACGCCGTCCAGCAGTACGGTCGAGCGCGGCGAGTAGCGGCCGGTCAGGCCACGCACGCCGATGTTGAGCGACACCGAGCTGCCGGCGGTGCCGGAGTTGTCGGTGACCTGCACGCCGGGAATGCGGCGCATGGCATCGCCCAGGCTGGCGGCGCCGCTGGCCTCGATGCGCTGGCGATCAACCACGGTACGTGCGCCGGCGAAGCTCTTGACGCTGTCGTGCAGGCCGGTGCCCAGCCAGCTGCCCGATACCTGGATGCTGTCGAGCGTGGTGGCGCTGTCCTGTGCGAAGGCGCTGGCAGCCGGGATCAGGCACAGGGCGAGGGCGGCGGCCAAGGGCAGGCGGGCCGGTTGCAGGGCAGGGATGGGCATCGTTGCGGGCAGTGGAAGGGTGTAAATGAGAATTATTGCTGATTCCATTCGCCATTGGAATCGGCACACGGTTCAGCGCTTTGACCCGGTGGTAAAGTGGTCAATTGCCTCCTGACCCGCTGAGATCCGCCATGTCCACTGCTGCTTTCTACCCCGTCGGAACCCCTGGCCAGCCGTGGGGCGTGGCGGAACGGGAGCAGTGGCGTGCGCGCCAGCAGCGCCTGCGTCGTTACGACGAGGAAGTGCTGCCGCGCATCGATGCACTGGCCGGGCGCTTCGACAAGGTGGCCTACGGCCAGCTCGACTATGCAGGCGAGACCTACACCCTGTTGGCCCTGCGCAGCCGCGACTGGAACCCGGCATTGCCGGCCGCGCTGGTAACCGGCGGTGTACACGGCTATGAGACCAGTGGCGTGCTGGGCGCGCTGGAATTCCTCGAAAAGCATGCCGCCACATACGCCGGCAAGGCCAACCTGCTGGTCGCGCCGTGCGTGAATCCGTGGGGCTTCGAGCGCATCAACCGTTGGAACTTCGATGCGATCGACCCGAACCGCAACTTCCGCGAAGACGGCCCGGCCCGCGAATCAACGGCGCTGATCGAACTGATCGCACCGTTGAAGGGCCAGTTCGTGCTGCACATCGACCTGCACGAGACCACCGACAGCGACGAGAGCGAGTTCCGTCCCGCACTTGCCGCGCGCGACGGCAAGCCGTTCGAACCGGGCCTGATTCCCGATGGCTTCTACCTGGTGGACGACAGCGAGAATCCGCAGCCGGCGTTCCAGCAGGCCGTGGTTGCCGAAGTGGAGAAGGTCACCCATATCGCGCCGGCCGACGACAAGGGCGAGATCATCGGTTCGCCGGTGGTCGCGCACGGCGTGATCGAGTACGCGCTGGTGCCGCTGGGCCTGTGCGCCGGTATCACCGGGGCGAAGTACACCACCACCACCGAGGTCTACCCGGACAGCCCGCGGGCGACGCCGCAGCAGTGCAACGACGCGCAGGTGGCGGCGGTGTGCTCGGCGCTGGATTACGCGCTCGCCCATCGTTGATTTGTAGAGCCGAGCGTATGCTCGGCTGGACCTGGAAATTCAGCCGAGCATGGCTCGGCTCTACTCACCCCAATGCTTCGGCCCACCACAATGCCGCCGGCCCCGGCGGCGTATCGCGCCGCCACACCAGGTCACTGTGGATGCGGCGCGGCCAGCCAGGCACGCGCAGCTCCAGCAGGCGGCCACGGTCGTAGCGCTGCACCAGCGCACGCGGCAGCTCGGCCCAGCCGATGCCGTCCTCGGCCATCTCCATCACCATCAGGTAGTCCGACGCGGTCCATGCCGGTCCGCTGATCGGCGGCGCGTGGTCGACCTGCGCGCTCAGCCGCACCTGCCGGTGCCGGGCCAGTTGCGCGGCCGCGCGCACGCCGGCCTGCGCCAGCGGATGATCGCTGGCCACATACACCGCCAGTTCGCTGTGGTGGGCCAGGGGCTGGGCTACCAGCGCATCGGGATACTGCGCCTGCCGCGGCAGCAGTCCCAGCCCGGCGCGGCCAGCATCCACCAGTTCCAGCACGTCCCGTCCCTCGGCATCCAGCCATTCCAGCTCGATCTCGGGAAATGCCTCGGCAAACCGCTGCAGCACACGTTGCGCTGGATCGAGCTGGTAGACATCAGAGAACACCACGGTCAGGCGTGGCTCCACCGGCGCCGCCAGGCGCACGCTCAGCTGCTGCAGGCGCGCGTCGGCGGCGAGGATTTCCTGCGCGTGGCCCAACACCTGCCGACCGGCGTCGGTCAGCTGTGGATAGCGGCCGCTGCGATCGAACAGCACCATGCCCAGGTCCGCCTCCAGATGGGCGATGGCGGTACTGACCGTGGACTGGGTCTTGCGCAGCCGGCGCGCGGCCGCCGAGAACGAGCCCAGCGCGGCGGCCTCTACGAAGGCCTGCAGGGATTCAGGGGAATAGGGCATTGATCCATCGCTCCTGTCGATGGAATCCATTTTGATACCACCGCAAAAGACGATGATACTGGCCGCCGTCGCCCCTGTCTGCGGGGCGTTCCGGATCATCCACGCACGGCGTGGATCTATTGATGACGGGGCGCGGTCCCCGTCCCGCAAGGAGCTTCACATGTCCCGTACCGTTCCCGCCCGTGGCGCCTTCGTCGCCTGGGCCTGCCTGACCGTGGCGATCGTCGCCGAAGTGGTCGGCACGTCCTTCATGGCCCATGCCGCCCGCGATGGCGGCTGGACCGGCTATCTGATCATGGCCGGTGCGCTGGCGCTGTCCTATTACTTCCTGGCGCTGTCGGTGCGCCGCATCGCCGTCGGCGTTGCCTATGCGGTGTGGGAAGGCCTTGGCCTGACCCTGCTGACCGTGGTCGGCATCAGCGTGTTCGGTGAGAGCCTGTCGCTGCAGCAGCTGGCCGGTCTGGTGCTGGCGGTGGTCGGCATCGTCTGTGTCACCCTCGGGGAGGCGCACTGATGAACATGATGGCCCTGTTTTTCGTGATCTGCTCGGCGCTGATCGATGTGGCCGCCAACATGATGGTGGCCAAGTCCGATGGCTTCCGTCGCTGGCGCTGGGGTGTCGGCGCCATCGTGCTGGTCTGGATCGCCTTCGCCCTGCTGGGCCAGGCCGTGCGCTACATGGACCTGGCCACCGCCTATGCGATGTGGGGCGCGATCGGCGTGATCGGCACGGCCACCTGCGCCCGCCTGTTGTTCGGCAACCGCCTGCGCCCGATTGGTTGGGTTGGCATTGGCCTGGTCACTGTGGCGGTGTTGCTGCTCAGTACGTCTTGAACCCGGCTTGATTGCGGCGATCAGTGAGGTGGCCGACACTCAGGCTTTCCCGCAACGGAGTGCCCGCATGTTCAGTCACGTCACCGTCGGAACCAACGACATGGCGATCTCCCGCCGCTTCTACGATGCGTTGTTCACCGCCGTCGGCGCCCGCGCAGGCGTGTTCGATGACGAGGGCAAGCTGGTCTACATCAAGGATGGGCGCATGTTCATGGTCATTCCGCCCATCGATGGACAGGCGGCATGCCACGCCAACGGTGGCACCATCGGCTTTGCGCTGGCAGACCCACAGGCGGTGCATGCCTGGCAGGAAGCGGGCGTGGCCCATGGCGGTACTGCGGTGGAAGACCCGGCTGGCGTGCGGCAGAAGGCCGGGCGCCAGTTGTACCTGGCCTACCTGCGTGATCCGGACGGCAACAAGCTGTGCGCCGTGCATGTGATGGGTTGAATCATCGCCGCTGGACGCGGCGTGTCGTAATCGGACCAGCGTGACCCCGGCGCCCGACGCGCCCGCAAGGCCCCAGGCGCGCGCGTAGCACGGAACACCGGCCGATCGTGCCTGCGTGGTGCCACGACTTCATCCTGTGTCCACTGCTGTTCATCCAGAATCCGCCGGCTTACTTTCTGATCGATCCGGAGATGGCTGCCCATGGAAGCACTGGAGCCTCAACATCAGCCGGTGCGAACCCTGCGGCCCGTCTTCGCCTTCGCGGCGATCGTCGTCGTTGCCTTCGCACTGTTCGTTAGCCTGTTTCCGCTCGGCGCCGGTCGCCTGCTGGTCAAGGCGCAGGACTGGGCTGCGCTCAATGTCGGCTGGTACTACCTGCTGGCGATGACCCTGTACCTGGTGTTCGTGGTCGGCGTGGCGTTGTCCAAGTACGGCGGCATCAAGCTCGGTGCCGACCATGACGAACCGGAATTCAGCTATCTCTCCTGGGCCGGCATGCTGTTCGCTGCAGGCATCAGCATCACCCTGTTCTTCTTCTGCGTTTCCGAACCGCTGACCCACTACCTGCAGCCGCCACAGGGTGATGGCGCAGCGGGCGAGGCCGGTGCACGCCAGGCCATGCAGCTGCTGTTCCTGCACTGGGGCCTGCATGGTTGGGGCGTATTCGCGCTGGCGGCGATGGCGATGGCCTATTTCGCCTACCGGCACAACCTGCCTTTGGCCTTGCGCTCGGCGCTGTATCCCCTGATCGGCAAGCGCATCAACGGCCCGATCGGTTACACCGTCGATGCCTTGGGCATCGTCGCCACGGTGTTCGGCATTGGTGCGGACATGGGCTTCGGCGTGCTGCATTTCAACGCCGGCCTGTCACACCTGTTCAATGTGCCGCACTCCAACCTGGTGCAGATCCTGCTGGTGGTGGCGATGATGGGCGCGGCCGTCGCGGTGGCTGTGTCCGGGGTGGAGAAGGGCGTGCGCTGGATGGCCAACATCAACATGCTGCTGGCGATCGCGCTGGTGCTGTTCATGCTCTGCGCCGGCCCCACCCAGTACCTGCTCAGTACGCTGATGCAGAACCTGGGCGATTACCTGGGCAGCGTGGTGGGCAAGAGTTTCGACGTGTACGCCTACGGTGGCCGTCCGGAATGGCTGGGCGGTTGGACGGTGTTCTACTGGGCCTGGTGGATCGGCTGGGCGCCGTTCGTCGGCCTGTTCATCGCGCGCATCTCGCGCGGCCGCACCATCCGCGAGTTCGTGTTCGGCGTGCTGCTGATTCCGCTCGGTTTCACCCTGGCGTGGCTGTCGATCTTCGGCAACAGCGCGCTGGACCAGGTGTTGCACCATGGCCAGCAGCAGTTGGCACAGCTGGCGGTGGATGATCCACCGACGGTGCTGTATGCGTTGCTGGATGGCTACCCGTGGAGCAAGGCGGTGATCGGGGTGACCGTGCTGGTCAGCTTCATCTTCTTCGTGACGTCGGCCGATTCCGGCGCGGTGGTGCTGTCCACGCTGTCCTCGCATGGCGGTGCGCCGGAGGACGATGGCCCACGCTGGCTGCGTGTGTTCTGGGGCACGGTGATCGCGGTGCTGACTGCCGGCCTGCTGCTGGCCGGCAGCATCGATGCGCTGAAATCCGCGGTGGTGCTGGCCTCGTTGCCGTTCTCGGCGGTGCTGCTGTTGATGATGTGGGGCCTGACCCGTGCCTTCAGTGACGAGTCGCACCGCAAGCGCGCGCAGCAGTTCAGGCCATCGCCGCTGATCGGCGATGATCGCCACCACCAGGGCTGGCGCCAGCGCCTGACCCAGGCCATGCACTTCCCGGTACGCGACCAGGTGTACCGCTTCATGGACGACACCGTGAAGCCGGCGATGGAGGCGGTGGCCGAGCAGCTGCGTGAGCAGGGCTGGGACGTGCAGACGCGCTTCGAAGCGGGCGACATGGAGCTGTCAGTCAACCACGGTGAGCAGCAGGACTTCCTGTACCGGGTGATCCTCAGTGGCTACCTGACCCCGTCCTTCGCCGCGCAGCAGCTGCGCAACCAGCGCTACTACCGCGCCGAAGTACATCTGTACGAAGGCAGCCAGGACTACGACCTGGTCGGCTACAACCGCAAGCAGATCATCAACGACATCATCAGCCAGTACGAACGGCACCTGCAGTTCCTGCACCTGAGCCGTTGATGCAGCCACGCCGGGCATGGCCCGGCCTTCGATGGGTGCGGACCGTTGGTCCGCACACGCCTGTAGAGCCGAGCCCACGCTCGGCTCCGACGGAAGAGCCGAGCGTGGGCTCGGCTCTACAGCGGCAATCAGAACCGGTAACGTGCGCCCAGCGAAACGAACTGACCGCGCAGGTTGTACTGGCTGATGTCGAAGCCGCTGGAGCCGCCTGCCGGATCGAACGGCGGGTCCTTGTCGGTCAGGTTCAGCACCGACAGTGACAGCGTGGTCTTCGGAATGCCCTCGTAGGCCACGTACAGGTCCAGCTGATGGTAGGGCTTGACCTTGTCGCGCAGGCCCGGATTGCTGGTGGCCGTGGCTACGCGCTGGTCATAGCCGCTCACGTACTGCAGGCTCAGCGTGCTGCTCCAGTCGCCCACCGCCCAGTTCAACGAAGTGGTGCCGCGGGTGCGTGGCAGCGCGCCATGGCGGTTGTTGCCGGCGCCGTCATAGGGCGCCTGGCCGGCCACCAGCGGCTGCTTGACGCTGAGCAGGTGGGTCCAGCTGCCGGCCACGGTGAAGTTGCCCCAGCCGTCGGTGCGGAAGGTACGGTTGGCTTCCAGGTCGATGCCCGAGGTGGTCAGCTCGCCCTGGTTGGCGTACTGGTTGGTGATGATCTGGATGCGGCCCTGCGCATCGCGCTGCACGCGACCGGGGAACAGTCCCGGGTTGTCGACGATGAACTGCGCGCTGTCCGGCTTGACCAGGTTGTCCTGTTCGATGCGGTACCAGTCCAGGCCGATGCTGGAATCGGCATCGGGTGACCACACGGCGCCGACATTGAGGTTGCGCGAGCGTTCGGCCTTCAGGTCCGGATTGCCGGTGCGCAGGTTGGTCACGCCGCGGCTGCCGCCGGGCTGCAGCGGATCGAACGGATCGACCACCGAGCCGTAGCTGATGGTCTGCCCCGGAGCGATCTCCGGCAGCGACGGTGCACGGAAACCACGCGAGAACGAGCCACGCAGCAGCAGGCTGTCCAGCGGTTGCCAGCGCAGCGCGAACTTCGGCGAGAATGCCTTGCCGAAGTCATCGTAGTGGTCACCGCGGCCGGCTACCTGCAGCTCCAGCGTGCGATGCAGCGGCACGCTGAACTCGGCATAGGCGGCACTGACCTGGCGCTCGCCGTCGACGATGTTGATCGCCGGGCGCAGTTCGGTACCGGACAGCACCTGCGCACTGGTGCGCGCGTCCAGCGATTCCTTGCGGAATTCCGCGCCCCAGGCGAAGCCGATCGCACCCGCCGGCAGTTCCCACAACGAGGTCGATGCCTTGACGTTGAGCGAGTGCAGCTTGTACCAGCCCGGGCGCTTGGTCTGCAGGCGCAGATCGTCCAGTGCGCCCGGCGTGCTGGACGGATCGAGGAAGTTGTAGCTGCCGTCGCGCAGGATCTGCTGGAAGGCGTAGCGGTCAACGAAGTTGTCCACGTACTCGCGCTGCGCACTCTGCGAGGTCAGTGCGGCCACTTCCCAGTCCCAGCGTTCGCCGTTGCCACGTACGCCGGCCAGGGCGCGGTAGAACACCTGGGTATTGTCCTTCAGGCGCGGGCCGAGATCGAAGAAGGTGTATTCGAACGGCAGCGGCGCGCTGCCCGGATTGTTCGGATGGCCGACCGGCAGCACCGCGGCGACATCGGTCAACGTGCCGGTGGTGGGATTGTAGGCGCGCAGGCCGGGGCCGACCGTCAGCGGCGCGCTGAAGACCTGGTCGGCCTTGTTGTGGCTGTACAGCACATCAGCGAAGGCTTCGACGCTGTCATTGAAGCGGTAGGTCGCGCTCAGCGACGCCTGCAGGCGCTCGGCGCCGGGCTGCAGGGTCTTGAACGGCTGAGCGTTGAAGGCGCAGGCCTGGCCGGGCAGGGTGCTGCCGAAGTCACTGTAGGGACGCAGCTCGCTGCCTTGGGGGCAGGGCGAGAACGGCTGCGGCGCACGTGGATTGGACAGCCAGTTGCCACCGGCCGTGGACCAGCCGGCGAGGCGGCCACCGGGCTTGTCGCGGAAATCGCCGTCGCGGGTGTACGCGCGCTGGTCGGCGTCGAGGCGGTCGCGCTTGAACAGATCCAGCCCGAACAGCACGTTCCAGCCCTGCTGTTCGAGGTCACCGAAGCCGGCCAGCAGGTTGGCCTTGCGCTCGTTCAAACCGCCCTGGGTGGCGGTGCCGAAACCGCCGCCGACCTCCACGCCCTGGAAATCACGGCGCAGGATGATGTTGATGACACCGGCAATGGCGTCCGAGCCGTACACCGCCGAGGCGCCATCCTTCAGCACTTCGATGCGCTCCACCGCGCTGATCGGCAGCGCATTGAGGTCGACGAAGGTGTCCTGGGTGTTGAGCGCGAAGCCGAAGTTGGCCACGCGGTAGCCATTGACCAGCACCAGCGTGTTCTTCGGTGACAGGCCGCGCAGGCCGATCGACGCCGAGCCTGCAGCGAAGCTGCCGGTGTACTGCTCGTCGAAGCTGTTGCCGGCGTTGGCCGACAGGTTGCGCAGCACGTCGGTGAGGGTGGAGCGGCCGGTCTGCAGGATCTGCTCGCGGGTGACGATCTGCACCGGGTTGGGGCCGGCGGTGTCGCTGCGCTTGATGTTCGAGCCGGTCACCAGCACGGTGCCGAGGGTGGTGCTGTCCTTGCCGGTATCGGCGGTTTCAGCGGCGCCGGCAGTGCCGGCGACGAGGGCCAGCGCGACCGCGCTGGAAAGCAGGGTGGTGCGATACATGGAAGCGACTACGCCAAACGGTGGAGGAGCCGTCAGTACCGCACGCGGGTGAGTGCGCCTTCCAATGACGAATGCGCATTCAGTTATACATCACAGGTTCTTAACCATCGGAATAAACGGTGGCGGACTGCTTCCGCGCGCCGTTACGGCATTCAACCCCGACCCAGTTAATCGACCGGGTGCATTGCCAGGTCGGAGACGAAAATCCAGAGGCTGTCCGGTATGTCGTTGTGGCACGCAAGCCCCATATCCCTGATGCTTTCAGGAAACTGGACCAGCACCCGCAAGCCGCGTTGATGCTTGGCCATGGAAGCTTGGGATTCCTCAAGAACAATGGTCCCGTTTGTACCGATCAACCTCCAGTAGTCTTCGGAGGGCCGAACGTCGTCAGGCGGGTGTTTGCTCCCGAGAAAGGTCGCCAGCAGCACCTTCCGACCATTCATTCCGCTCAACGTGATTCCTTCTTCAGCAAAGACAATGCAGACATTATCCATTGGGATGGGGGCGGCGCGCAGCGCCGCCGGATCCAGCGCCTTGCATCAAGGGCGCAGCAGCACCTTGCCATTGCGACCCGAGCCAGCACCGGCCTTTGCTGCCTGGGCGATGTCGTCCAGGGCGAAGATCCGCTCCACCGGCAAGGTCAGCTCACCGCCCGCTGCGCGCTTCAGCAGCTCGCCAACCAGCCTGCGCTTGTCTTCCACCGCCATCGCCTGGCTGACCTTGCTGCCCCAGAAGCCCTTCACCGTGGCCTCCTTGTAGATCAGGCCGCCGGCCGGAATGCGCATCGGCTCGCCGCTCATCACGCCGAACGAGACCAGGGTGCCGTGGTGACCGAGCAGGTCGACCAGCTCGCCGCTGGCATCGCCACCGATGGAATCGACCGCGGCCGCTGCCTGTGCTTCGCCGGTGGCTTCGCGCACGCGGTCTTTCCAGCCGTCCACCGAGGTATCGAACACGTGATCGATGCCGAGCGCCTGCAGCTGCGCCACCGCTTCCGCGTTGCGCACCAGGTTGGCCACGTGCACACCGCGCGCCGTTGCCAGCATCGCCAGCGACTTGCCGACGGCCCCGTTGGCGGTGTTCTGCACGATCCACTGGCCCTGCTCGACGCGCAGGAACTCCAGCAGCATCAGTGCGCTCAGCGGCATCGCGATCAGCTGTGCGGCCATCTCGTCGGGGATCGACTCCGGCATCGGGATCACCATCCGCGCCGGCGCGATGAACGCTTCTGCCCAGGTGCCATGCACCGAGGCGGCGGCAACACGCTGGCCGATCTGCAGGCCATCGACGCCCTCGCCGAGCGCATCGACCACGCCCAGTGCTTCGCTGCCACCGATCGCCGGCAGCGTCGGCTTGTAGCCGTACAGGCCACGCACGGTCAGCAGATCGTGGTTGTGGATCGAGGCCAGCACGGTGCGGATGCGCACCTCGCCGGGGCCGGGTTCGGGCAGTGCGGCGTCGGCAACGGCAAGGACGTCGGCCGGGTCGCCGAAGGAGGAGTACTGGGCAGCGCGCATGAGCGGTGTTCCGGAAAAGTTGATGTGATACCGAACTGGGGACGTGTGCGGCGTCAACAAGGTGATGGCGGTGCAACACGGCATCCTGCGACCGATGGTCGCGACATGACGTGATTACTGCATCTTGTGTTGACGGCTCAGGGCATCCCCACTATGTTGTGGCTGTCACTCCCGGTCAGCCGCCGCCGCCGGACATGCAGCAAACGTCCCGCGGCCCGCCCCTGAAGGCTTGCCGTGTCGACGCGGCCGCCACCGTGCGGACGCAGGTCGCCCCCACGGCCCGGATACCGGCCGCAGGCGCAGGCAGATGCCGACGACCTACGTTCCTGCACCTTGGCACTTCACCCGTTCGCCCGGCGCGCCGGTATCGCGTGCAGGGCCGCCATGGCATCGGGCGCCGACGCGCGTACGAGCCTGGAGTTCCACCACCATGACCGACAGTACCTTCCGCGTGGCCGACCTGGCCGGCGCTGGCGACGCCATGCGCGCCAGTGGCGAGCGCGTGCCGACCTGGATCACCAAGGAAGCCGGCAATCGTCGCCTGCCGTACGATGCGGCACGCCTGCTGCGCAGCATCGACACCATTCACGCCGAGCTGCCGCAGCTGGATGTGGCCGACTACCGCCGCGTGGTGCTGGCGATGGTCGAGCGCAAGCCCAGCATCAGCGCCGATGATCTGGTGGATCTGTTGATCCGCGAAGCGGAATCGCGCGTCGATCTTGTCGCACCCGAGTGGGAACAGTTTGCCGCACGCCTGTACCTGCGCCGGCTGTACAAGCGCGCCAGCCGCAACCGCTTCTACGACGTCAGCCTGAAGTACGGCTCCTTCGTGGGCCTGCAGGAAAGCCTGGCCGACCGCGGCATCTACAGCAACGACATCCTGCGTTGCTATTCGAAGGAAGAGCTGCAGCAGGCCGGTGAGATGATCGACCCCGAGCGCGATCGTCTGTTCGCCTACAACGGCCTGTACCTGCTGGCTACGCGCTATCTGGCCACCGATCGCAGCCGCGAGGTGTATGAACTGCCGCAGGAACGCTGGCTGACCATCGCCCTGTACCTGATGCAGAACGAGGGCGGGCCGGGTGAGAGCGGCCGCGTGCGGCGCATGCAGCTGGTGGGCGAGGCGTACTGGGCACTGTCCAACCTGTACATGACGGTGGCCACACCGACCCTGGCCAACGCCGGCAAGGTCGGTGGCCAGCTGTCGAGCTGCTTCATCGACACCGTCGATGACAGCCTGCAGGGCATCTATGACTCCAACACCGATATCGCCCGCGTGTCCAAGCACGGCGGCGGTGTGGGTGCGTACCTGGGGTACGTGCGCAGCAGTGGTGCGCCGATCCGCGGCGTGCCCAACTCGTCCGGCGGCGTCGTGCCGTGGATCAAGCAGCTCAACAACACCGCGGTGTCAGTCGACCAGCTCGGCCAGCGCAAGGGCGCGGTGGCGGTGTACCTGGACATCTGGCATCGCGACATCGAAGCCTTCATGGACCTGCGCCTGAACAACGGCGACCAGCGCCTGCGCGCGCACGATGTGTTCACCGCGATCTGCGTGCCCGATCTGTTCATGGAGGCGGTCGAGCGCCGGGCCGACTGGTACCTGTTCGATCCGCACGAGGTGAAGCAGGCCAAGGGCTGGTACCTGCAGGACTTCTACGACGAGAAGCGCGGGCAGGGCAGCTTCCGCGACCGCTACGCCGAACTGGTCGCCGACGAGCGCATCAGCCGCCGCACGGTGAAGGCGATCGACCTGTTCAAGCGGATCATGCTCAGCCAGCTGGAAACCGGCAATCCGTTCCTGTTCTACCGCGACGAAGTGAACCGGAAGAACCCGAACAAGCACGCGGGCATGGTCTATTCCAGCAATCTGTGCACCGAGATCCTGCAGAACATGAGCCCGACGCGGATGATCCAGGAGATCGTCAGCGGCGACCAGATCGTGACCACCCGCCGCGCCGGTGACTTCGTGGTCTGCAACCTGTCATCGATCAACCTCGGCCGTGCCATCACCGCCCCCGAGGATCTGCTGGCCACCGATGTGCTGGAGCGGTTGATTCCGATCCAGGTGCGCATGCTCGACAACGTAATCGATCTCAATGCACTGCCGGTGCCGCAGGCCACCATCACCAACCGCAAGTACCGCGCCATCGGCCTGGGCACGTTCGGCTGGCACCACCTGCTGGCACAGCAGGCGATCCACTGGGAATCGCCCGAGGCCGAGGAACTGTCCGATCGCCTGTTCGAACGCATCAACTTCCTGACCATCCAGGCCAGCGCGCAGTTGGCCAGGGAGAAGGGCAGTTACCCGATGTTCGCCGGCAGCGACTGGCACAACGGCAACTATTTCCGTGACCGCGATTACAGCGGCGCGGCCTGGGACAGTCTTGCGCGTGAGGTGGCGAGCAACGGCCTGCGCAACGGCTGGCTGCTGGCAGTGGCGCCGAACATGAGCACCGCACAGATCGCCGGTTCCACCGCGTCGATCGATCCGATCTACAGCGCGTTCTACTACGAGGAAAAGAAGGACTTCCGGCGGCCGGTGGCTGCGCCCGGGCTGTCGCTGGAAACCTGGCCGTACTACGAGAAGGGCGCCTACAAGGTCGACCAGTTCGCCAGCGTGCGGCAGAACGCGCGCCGCCAGCGCCATGTCGACCAGTCGATCAGCTTCAACCTCTACGTGCCGAGCACGATCCGCGCCAGCACGTTGCTGGAGCTGCACCTGAGTGCCTGGCGGGAAGGGCTGAAGACCACCTACTACGTGCGCTCCAACGACATCGACATCAGCGAATGCGAGTGGTGCTCGAGCTGATCGACGCGCCCCCTGTAGAGCCGAGCCCACGCTCGGCTCAGGCGCGAAGAGCAGCCGAGCATGGGCTCGGCTCCACATCCGCAACGCACGCAATACGAAGGCAGAAGACCATGGCAACACCCCTCGACCGCATCAAGATCCTCGAACCGCGCCACCCCAACCGCAGCACCGGCATCATCAACGGCCGCACCAGCGGCATCCTGAACTGGAACGACATTCCCTACCCGTCGTTCTATCGCGCCTACAAGGAGCTGTCGACCAACTTCTGGATCCCCGACGAGGTGGACATGAAGGTGGATGCACGCCAGTACGGCGAGCTCAACGCGCGCGAGAAGAACGCCTACGATTCCATCATCGGCCTGCTGGCCACGCTGGATTCGCCGCAGACGCGTTTCATCTACAACGTCGCCGAGTACATCACCGACCCGGCCGCGCACGCCAACGCGGCGATCATCGGCCAGCAGGAAGTGATCCACAACGAGAGCTACAGCTACGTGCTGGCTTCGATCACCGACCTGCCGAACCAGAACCGCATCTTCGAGATCGCCCGCACCCACCCGACCATCATCAAGCGCAACGCGCCGATCATGGGGGCCTACGACGACTTCATGCGGGAGAAGACCGCCGAAACCCTGCTGAAGTCGCTGATCCAGTCCTCGATCCTGGAAGGCATCAACTTCTATTCCGGTTTCGCCTACTTCTACAACATGGTGCGGCAGAACCGCATGAACGGCACCGGCAAGATCATCAGCTTCATCAACCGTGACGAACTGGCCCACACCAAGTTCATCAGCGAGCTGATCCGCGCCATCATCGGCGAGAACCCGGAGCTGCAGACCAACGAGCTGACCGCCTACGTGCACCAGTCGTTCGAACATGCCATCGAGCTGGAAACCCAATGGTCGGCGGAGGTGCTGGACGGCATCGACGGCATCGACGTGGACGAGATGGTGCGCTACGTGAAGTACCGCGCCAACAAGATGGCCGGCATGCTCGGCATCGAGCGCCTGTACAGCGACACCACCGACAACGTGATGCCGTGGATCAAGGCCTACGCCGACAACTTCACCGAGACCAAGACCGACTTCTTCGAGATGCGCAATGCAAGTTACAAGAAGACCAACGTCGACAACGGCTTCGACGACCTCTGAGCGCGGCCCGGCGCTGCGCATCCTGATCGTGGTGGCGTCGCTCAGTGGCAACACCCGCGAGCTCGGTCGCCACATCGCCGAGCGTTGCCGGGCCGCAGGCCACGCCGTGCACTGGCAGGACGCCGACGACCTGCGCCAGTGTCCGCCGCTGCCGGTGGACGAGGCCGACCTGGTGCTGCTGGGCTGCTGGACCGACAACGCCGGGCGCACGCCGTCGGAGATGAAGGCCTGGGTGGCAGGCATCGCCGAACGCGGCCAGCGACCGCGCCAGGTGGCGGTGTTCGGTACCGGCGAAACGCAGTGGGGGCAGGAGTACTACTGCGGTGCGGTGCACCGGCTGATCCGCTATTTCGACAGTGGCTACCCGCCGCTGGAGATCGAGCAGATGCCCCATGGCCGGCGGCATGCCGCGGCCATCAACCGCTGGATCGATGCGGTCCTGGATCATTACTGGAGTACCACCGATGCAGATCATCGACGCCACCACGCCTGAGCAGTTCCAGCAGTTGCTGGCCGAACACCCGCGCGCGCTGGTGGACTTCCACAAGGACCAGTGCCCGGGTTGCCGGATGCTGGACATGTCGCTGCAGCGGGTGGCCAGCGGCACTGCAGGGCAGGGTACGACCCTGCTGCGGGTGCAGCTGGAAGTAGTGGGAGAGGCGTACTTCCGCGAGCTGGGGCTGCGGCAGACCCCCACGCTGTCGCTGTTCCTGGACGGTGACGAACGCATGCGCATGCCGGGCTTCCAGTCGCCGCAGCAGATCGAAGCGGCGATCGCGGAGTTCCTGTAGGCCCGGTCATGCCACATCCACGCATGGCGTGGATCTACTGCAGGTCGCCATCGGTAGCGCCGGGCCACGCCCGGCGGATTCCCACGGCGCGCGGATCAACCGCCAGCGAACGTATCCACCAGCAACTTCACGTTCAGCACCACGATCACCAGCGCGATCACCCAGGCGATGCCGCCCAGCCAACGCGGGGCAACCAGCGCGCCCATCGTCACATTGTCGGTCACGATCCGTACCAGCGGGATGATTGCGAACGGCAGCTGCATCGACAGCACCACCTGGCTCAGCACCAGCAGCTTCACTGCGCCCTGGTCACCGAACAGCATGATGACCACCACCACCGGGATGATGGCCAGCGCGCGGGTGATCAACCGCCGCAACCACGGTGGCAGGCGCAGGCGCAGGAACCCTTCCATCACGATCTGCCCGGCCAGTGTCGCCGTCACCGTGGAGTTCAGGCCGGACGCGAGCAGCGCCACGGCGAACAATGTCGAGGCCAGGCCCACGCCCAGCATCGGTGCCAGCAACTGGTGCGCCTGCTCGATGTCTTCCACATCGAAGCGGCCATTGGCATGGAACACCGACGCCGCCAGGATCAGGATGCTGGCGTTGATGAACAGCGCCAGGGTCAAGGCAACGGTGCTGTCGGTGACGGCCCAGCGCAGCGCGCTGCGACGGCCTTCATCGGTGCGTGGATAGGCACGGGTCTGCACGATGGACGAATGCAGGTACAGGTTGTGCGGCATCACCGTGGCACCGATGATGCCGATGGCGATGTACAGCGCGTGCGGATCCGTGACCACCTGCGCGCGCGGAATGAAACCGCCCAGCACCTGCATCACCGGCGGCGCGGCCAGCGCGATCTGCACCATGAAGCAGCCGAATATCACCAGCAGCAGCGCGATCACGAAGGCTTCCAGCGCGCGGAAACCACGGTTCATCAACAGCAGCACCAGCAGCGTGTCCAGTGCGGTGATCACCGCGCCCCACAGCAATGGCAGGTCGAACAACAGTTTCAGGGCGATGGCCGTACCGATCACTTCGGCCAGGTCGCAGGCGATGATCGCCGCTTCGCACAGCGCCCACAGCGCCAGGTTTACCGGCTTGGGGTAGCGCGCACGGCAGGCCTGCGCCAGGTCCATTCCGGTAGCGATACCCAGCCGTGCCGACAACGCCTGCAGGATCACCGCCATCAGGTTGGAGATCAGGATGACCGACAGCAGCAGGTAGCCGAAGCGCGAGCCGCCTGCCAGATCGGTGGCCCAGTTGCCCGGGTCCATGTAACCGACCGACACCATGTAGCCCGGGCCAAGGAAGGCCAGCAGCCGGAACCACCAATGGCCTTTGTCGGGTACGGCAATCGAAGCGTTGAGCGCACCCAGGCTGGCCGGAGTGGAGGCGGCAGAATCGGTGGGTGCGACGGTGTTCATGGCTTTCAATATAGCCAATGCTATATCGCATAGCAATGTGAAACAATCGTCTTTACTGCGTCACTGGTCCAGAATTCAGGTTCGCACCCGATGACAACTGCAGGACAGGCACACGCGTGGGCAAGACGGACGATTCGACATCGCTGAAAAGCACCCCCTTGATCGAGGCCGAGCGCCAGGTCGAGAGCTTCCGGCAAGTGCGCGAGGCACACCGGATGGAACTGGTGGAGGACTATGTCGAGCTGATCTCCGATCTGTTGGCCGACGGTGGCGAGGCCCGCCAGGTCGACATCGCCACCCGCCTGGGCGTGGCCCAGCCGACCGTGGCGAAGATGCTGCGCCGGCTGGCCCGCGACGGCTGGGTGGTGCAGCGCCCATACCGCGGCGTGTTCCTGACCCCCGAGGGCGAGGCGTTGGCCCATGCCAGCCGCCAGCGCCACCAGACCGTGGAGCGCTTCCTGCTGGCGCTGGGCGTGGACCCGGATACCGCGCGGCGTGATGCCGAGGGCATCGAGCACCATGTCAGTGAGCAGACACTGGCCCTGTTCGACGAATTCGTGCGCAAGGCCGAGGGCGGTTGAGTCGCGGTTTCTGTACTGCTGTTCGCGCGGTATGGAATGAGTGCATCCACGCATGGCGTGGATCTACTCGCGGAATCTGCTTTCTGTAGAGCCGAGCCATGCTCGGCTGCTGTTCGCGCGGTGATGAAATGAGTCGAGCATGGCTCGACTCTACAATTCAGGAGGGCAGCGCGCCTGTTCCTGAGCACACGCCTGCTTCCGCCATTCCTGCAATACCGGTTGCAGCCCGCTGTAGCGCCGCCCCTGCCAGCCATTGGCCAGCACCGTGCCCTGCGCATCGATCAGCACCAGGTTGGGCGGGGCCAGGCCTGCCAATGCCTGCAGCGCCGGCATGCGCTTCGCGCGACGCGGGTCCAGCACCGGCCACGACATGTCCTGCAGCTGCATGTAGCGCCGCAACGCCGCCTCGCTTTCATCCAGGCTGACATACACCACTTCGGTATCGGCGCCGGCCTCGCGCAGCGCGTCGCGCACGCCGCGCAGGGTCGGCACGAAGGCGTGGCAGGGCGCGCACCAGTCGGCACCGAAGTACAGCGCGATCAGCTTCGGCGGTGGCGACCACTGCACCGGCCGCAGGGAACGTGGCTCGGGCCGCATCAGCGATGCGGAGACCTGCGCGTGCAGGTCGGCCGCCGCCGCCGGCGATGCCAGTGCCAGCAGCAGTGCGGGCAGCCACCTAGAACGCATAACGCAGGTTCACGTACCACGAGCGGGCGAAACGCGGACCGTACACGTAGTCGCTGTCGCGCAGCGCGCCGCTTTCCAGATCCTTCTGCCGTTGGTCGAACACGTTCTTGACCCCGGCCGCCACCGACACTTCCTGCTGTGCCTGCGCGCCCAGATGGCGATGCCAGCGCGCGCCGAGATCGGTGACCAGGAAGGCGCGGGTGCGGTGCAGTTCGCCCAGCCGGTTGTTGAGCACCGGCATCGATCCGGTGTGGCGCAGCGCCAGGAACGTCTCCCAGGGTTCGGCCGGCGTCCAGCTGAGCTGGGCCACGCCGGTCCAGCGCGGCGTCTTCAGGTAGTCGCGGCTGTCGATCACCGTATCGCCGCCGTCGGCGGTGTCATCGAAGATGCGTTGCGGCTCGCGGAACTGCGAGCGGTACCACGACGCACCGGCCGTCAGCCGCCATTGCGCAGAGGGCTGCCAGCCGACGTTGGTTTCCATGCCCAGTACGTTCGAACCCGACGCGTTGTAGCGCAGCTGTGTCAGCTGGCCATCATCGCCGCGCTGGATCTCGCCCAGCGCGAAGGTGTCACGGATGCGTGCGTAGGACGCGGTGGCATCCCAGCTCCATACCGGGTCGGCCGGGTCGGAGCGCCAGTCGAACCCGAACAGCGTGGTCAGCGCGCGCTCCTCCTTCAGGCCCCGGCTGTTGCGCACGCGCACCTGCTCGCCACCGAGGGTATCGACGTGGACGTCCTCGACGAAGATTTCCGGTGCACGGAAGCCGGTGGCGATGCCCGCACGCCATTTCAGCCGGGGTGTCGCCTGCCAGGCGAGGGCGATACGCGGTGAGAACACGGCGCTGTCCAGTTCCGAACTCTTGTCCACGCGCGCACCCAGCACCAGGTCGACGTCATCACGTACGCTCCATTCGTCCTGCACGAACGCGCCGAGGTTGTGGAACGTCGCATCCTCGAGCACGGCCAGGCGCTGGCCGGCGCCATTGCGGTTGTCGTCACGCAGGCCCTCATGCTTGTACTGCACGCCGAACGCAAGCGTGTGTGAACCCAACCGCCAGTTCAACTGGCTGTCGATGTAGTGCAGCGGGTTGTGGGTGCGCCCGTACTGGCGCCACGAGCGTGATGCGGCACTGCCGGGCACGTTCGGGTCCAGCTGCGAAGGGTCGTAGCCGGGCGCCGATGGATCGGTGACCACATCGCCAAGACCGCCGTAGAAGCTGTCGCGGTCGATGTCGGCGAAGGCGTAGGCCAGACGGAAGTCGACGTCGCTGTTCACTTCCTGGTCCCATGACAGGCTGCCGCGACGGTAGTTCGTATCCAGCGATTCGGCGATGTTGGCCAGGTGTTCGGGCTGATCGAGGCGGTTGCCACCGCGACGGCTCTCATCGGTCACCTGCAGGTCCAGCCGCAGGCGCGTGCCCGGATTCGGTGCATACCAGGCCTGCAGGCCACCGACCCTGAGGTTCTTGCGGGTGATCTCGGTATAGCCGTCGCCGTTGTAGTCGATGCCGCTGTTCCAGTTGCGCTGGGCGATCACCGACAGTCCGGCGTCGGCTTCGCTGGCGACCAGATCCAGACGGACGTCGGCGTTCTTCTGCGGCGTGCCCTTCAGCACATCCACGCCGGCCTGCACATGGCCACCGCTGCGTGCAGGCAGCGGCGGAATCAGATTGATGACACCGGCCACCGCGCCCGGCCCGTACAGCGACGAACCACCGCCCTTGACCACTTCGATGCGGTCGACGAAGCCGGCGGGAATCTGTTCCAGCCCGTACACGCTGCCCAGCGTGGACAGCAGTGGAATGCCATCGAACAGCAACTGGTTGTAGGCACCGGGAAGGCCCAGCAGCTGCACTTCACTGGTGTTGCAGTTCTGGCAGTTGCTTTCCACCCGCAGGCCGTTGATCAGCTCCACCGCGCGGGAGAAATCGGTGGCCGCGCGCAGGGCGATATCTTCCTTGCGCAGTACTTCGGTGCGGATCGGCACGTCCGACAGCAGGCGTTCGCTGCGCGTGGCCGTGCTGACTTTCACCTGCACCCGGTCCAGCTCGGTGGGTGAGGGCGGTGCAGCGACTGCGGCCAGTGGCAGGGCGGCGGCGATACCGGCAGCCAGCGGCAGCCGGCGAAGAAGGGAGGCAGCAATGCGCATGAGGGCGTCGTCCTTGGGGAGGGAGGGCGGCGAGGGCGACCTGGCTGGTGCACATGAAAGCAGAAGGTCATCAATATAGCAATTGCTATACTGTCGCTTCAGCTTGCGGCGGGACCGTGGTCTTTACTCGAATTCTAGTGTTATAACATTACACAATGCGCACGGAAGCGTGCCGGTGGTCATGCACCGGAAGGGGTCAGCCGCGACGGAAGGCGGCGGGAGTGCGCGCGCCGACGATGATCATGCGGATCATCGTGGAGATCTGTTCGACCAGTTCCGGGTCGTTCTCCGGAGGCTGGTCCATGGCCGAAGCGCCCATTGCAAACACCAGCCGGGTGATCGCCATCGACACCAGTTCCGGCTTGTACAGCACCGCGCCATCCAGTGCGGCCAGGCGCACCAGGTCGTGCTGCAGCTCTTCTTCGAAGTAGTGCAGTTCGCGTTCGACCGCGTGCTTGAAATCGTCCGAGCCGACCGCACCTTCGCGCAACAGCACGTGCAGCAGCTTGTCGTCGGCGCGCAGCTGTTCCATGAAGGTTTCCACCGACACGCGCACCACGCTGGTGGCGCTGGACGTAGCGCGCTGGCGGGCTTCGCCGATGATGGTGCGCAGTGAGCGCCCGGCCACGTCGATCAGGGCGACGGCCAGTTCGTCCATGTCGCGGAACTGTCGATAGAAACTGTTGGGTGCGATGCCGGCCTCGCGCGCGACTTCGCGCAGGCTGAGGGTGGACAGGCTGCGATGCGGGCCGATCAGTTTCAACGCGGCGGCCAACAGATCCTCGCGGCTCACCGTACGGCGGGCCGGGCTGTTGGCATCTTCAGGCGGAGACAGAACGGTGGCGGCGGCCATGGCACTTCCGGTGGGGCAAGGCTGAATCATACCCAATCCGGTGCAATATACACATGTATACACAGCTGTGTGTGCGGCCGTATAGTGCGCCCATGAGCGCTGTCGTCCGACCTTCCCTGCTTTCTCCGTACCGCTGGCTGTCGCCGTCGCTGTTCGACTTCTGGGCGGGCCAGCTGAATCCGTTGTGGACCCTGCGTGAGCCGATGGCCCGCCTGGTACGGCGCGAGCCGGCCGGCGAGGGCGCTGCGACCCTGGTCCTGCGCTGCAACCGGCACTGGGCCGGGATGCGCGCCGGCCAGCACGTCACCCTCGGCGTTGAGCTTGAGGGGCGTGTATTGCGCCGCAGCTACAGCCCGACCCGCCTGGGCCGCCGCGAGCTGGCCATTACCGTCAAGGCGGTGGACGGCGGCAAGGTCAGCCAGCATCTGGTCGCACATGCCAAACCGGGCGAGCTGTTCCGGCTGGACGCGGCCTTCGGTGATTTCCACATGCCTGCCGCCGCGCCGGTATTGCTGCTGGCAGCTGGTAGCGGCATCACGCCCATGCGCAGCCTGCTGCGCGACGCCTGCCAGCGCCCGCTGGCTGCGCCGGTCGACCTGTTCTACTGGGAGCGCAGCACCGCGGCGTTCCAGTTCCGCGATGAACTGCTGGCCCTGGCTGCGGCGCATCCGAACCTGCGCGTGCACCTGCTGGCCACCCGCGAAGGCGACGTGCCCGCTGCGCGTATCGACAGCCACACGCTGGCCGTGACCGGTGACGACACGCCGCTGGCGCAGCGCCACGTACTGGCCTGCGGCCCGGACGGTTTCGTTGCCGCTGCGCGCACGCGTTTGGCCCAGCAGGTGGCTGGTTTTCAGGCGGAAGCCATTACCCCGCCGGCAGCACTCAGTGATGCCGACAGTCTGGGTGAAGTCGCATTGACCCTGGCCCGCAGCGGCCGGAGGCTGATCGTGCCGCGTGGCCGCTCGCTGCTGGAAAGCCTGGAGGCGCAGGGCATCGCGCCCAAGCACGGCTGCCGCATGGGCATCTGCAACAGCTGCACCTGTGAACGCGTCAGTGGCACCACCCGCCACCTGCGCACCGGCGACACCCAGTCCGAAACGGCCGTGCCGGTGCGGATCTGCGTGAGCGCGCCGACCACCGACCTGACCCTGGATCTCTGAGGACCCCGCTGCCATGACCCGCGCTACCGACCGTGCCCTGAGCCCTGCCGAGATGCAGACGTTTGGTGAGGAACTCGATGCGATCCGCGACCGTGTGATCGGCAGCCTCGGCGCGTCCGACACCCGCTACATCCGCCGCGTCGCAGCTGCTGTGCGCTGGTCCGGCGTGCTTGGCCGCAGCCTGCTGTTCCTGGGCGCGTTCTCGCCGTTGTTCTGGGCGCCGCTGTTGTGGCCGGCCTGCATCGCCGGCACCCTGCTGCTGGCGCTGGCCAAGATCCTGGAGAACATGGAGCTGGGCCACAACGTCATGCATGGCCAGTACGACTGGACCGGCGACCCCAAGCTCAACGGCAACACCTACGAATGGGACATCGTTGCCACCGCCGACAACTGGCGCAAGACCCATAATTTCCGCCACCACACCTACACCAACGTGCGTGGCATGGACGATGACATCGGCTATGGCCTGCTGCGCATCTTCCCGGAACAGCGCTGGAAGCCGTTCTACCTGCTGCAGCCGATCATCGCACCGATCTTTGCGCTGCTGTTCCAGTGGGGCGTGGCCGCGCAGGATCTGCGCCTGGGCCGCTGGTTCAAGGGCCGCATCAGCAGCCGCGCGATGTGGCTGCAGACCCGTCCGGTGGCACGCAAGATGATCCGCCAGGTGCTGAAGGACTATGTGTTCTTCCCGCTGCTGGCCGGTCCGTTCTTCCTGCCGGTGTTGCTGGGCAACCTGGTGGCCAACGGCCTGCGCAACATCTGGACCTACGTGATCATCTTCTGTGGGCACTTCACTGCCGAATCGGAAACGTTCCCGAAGGAATGCCTGCGCAATGAATCGCGCGGCCACTGGTACCTGCGCCAGCTGCGCGGTTCGTCCAACATCAGCGGCGGTTTCGTGATCAACGTGCTGTCGGGCAACCTCAGCCACCAGATCGAGCACCACTTCTATCCGGATCTGCCGGCCAATCGCTATGCGGCGATCGCCAAGGAAGTGAAGGATATCTGCCGTCGTTACGGCCAGCACTACAACAACGGCTCGCTGCCGCGGCAGTTCACCCAGGTGGTCTGGCGCATCCTGCGCCACGCGTTCCCGAGCAAGCCGCGCCGCCTGCCGATGCCGGACATCATGCCGGCACCGGCATCGGCCAACGCCGGCTGATTGTTCAGCCGGCCTTCGCCAACAGCGCAGGCGACTCTCGGTCCAGCCTGCGCAGGAACACCTGCATCTCCTTGCGGGCCTGCTGGTCGCCCTTGCTGCCGGCCACGCTGAGACCGCGCTGCCACGCTTCGCGCGCCGCCTGCGGCTGGCCACCGGCCAGCCATGCCTTGCCCAGCAGCTTCCACGCCGCCGAATAATCCGGGTCCAGCACCACGCAGCGGCCCAAGTGGGTGGCTGCGCGCACCGGATCGCCGGCGTCCAGCCAGCTTTTGCCCAGGCCGAAGCGCAGCAGCGCGCTGTCCTTGCCGGCAGCGAGCATCTTTTCCAGCGTGTTGATGTCCATCAGCGCACCTCCACCAGAGTTTCCACCGGCCCCGCCTGGAAGCGTCCGCGATGGAACAGCAGCGGTGCGCCGCCTTCTTCCTGTACATCGACGATGCGCCCGGCCAGCAGCAGGTGATCGCCGACCGGCCACTGCGCGTGGCGGGTGCAGGTGAGGTGGACGACGGCACCGGCGATCCGCGGTGGCGCGTCCTCGCCGTCTTCCAGCAAGGGCACGTCGGTGAATCGATGGCGCACCTGCGGGTCGGCGAAACGGCGCGCCAGGGCTTCCTGTCCGGCGCCGAGCACGCTGATCGCGAACCGGGTGGCGCGCTGGAACGTGGACAGGCTCTGCGCATGCAGGGCCAGGTTCCACAGCACCAGTGGCGGCTGCAGCGAGATCGGCACGAACGAATTGATGGTCAGGCCCTGCGGCTTTCCCTGTGCATCACGCGCGCAGACGATCGCCACACCGGTAGGGAAATGGCCGAGCAATCGCCGCAGCGCACGCGGCGGCAGGCTGACCGACGGCACCGGTGCCGGAGCGGGGAAGACCCCTGCCCACGGCCCGGCGTATGCACCGGAGTCCGCGTTCATGCGGCCCTGGCCTGGCGGTAGCGCCGGCCGACTTCGGCCCAGTTGATGAGGTTGAAGAACGCGCCGATGTAGTCCGGGCGGCGGTTCTGGTAATGCAGGTAGTAGGCGTGCTCCCAGACGTCCAGGGCAAGGATCGGGGTATTGCCGGAGGCGCCAGCCGCTGCGCCCATCAGGGGGCTGTCCTGGTTGGCGCTGCTTTCGACCTGCAGGCGGCCGTCGCGGTCGACGGTCAACCATGCCCAGCCACTGCCGAAGCGGGTCTGCGCGGCCTTGCTGAAGGTTTCCTTGAAGGCCTGGTAGCCGCCGAGGTCGCGATCGATGGCCGCGGCAAGTTCGTCATCGGCGGTGCCGCCGTTGGCACTGAGCACGGTCCAGAACAGGCTGTGGTTGGCGTGGCCGCCGCCGTTGTTGCGCACTGCGCCGCGGATCGATTCGGGCAGGGCATCCAGATCGGCGATCAGGGTTTCCACCGGCTGCGCCGGCAGGCCCGCCTGTTCCAGCGCGGCATTGAGGTTGTTGACGTAGGTCTGGTGGTGCTTGCCGTGGTGGATTTCCATCGTGCGCGCATCGAAGTGCGGTTCGAGGGCATCGTAGGCATAGGGGAGGGCGGGAAGCGAGTACGGCATCGAGACAGTCTCCGTGGGGAAGGCCAGGGGTGTGGCCGTGGGGAGACTGTTATCGCACCTCAACATTGGTTGAGGTCAAGCGGGCAACCGCTTTTCGAACCCTCACCGGCGTGGTGATGCGCCGTCCGCGCCCGCAGGAAATTGTCCGGTGGCGGCGGGAACGGCCGGCACTACCTGTATCCGTCGAATCCTGCGTCTGGCGTCAACTCAACCAATCCTTGCACGCGCTATCAACCTGATCACCACAGGCGGTCTGCATCCGCTGCTGCAACCGCGCCAGCGTCTCCGCACCCTTGTGCTTCGCGCTCCACGCCTGCAGCTGTCCGGCCAGCCGTTCGAAGCGCTGACGCGTGCGCTGGTGGTAGCCGGACGGCTGCTTGTCCAGCTCGGCGATCAACGCCTCGGTGGCCTGCTCGATGCGCGCTGCATCATCCGGCGCCAGCCGCAGCAGGCCCTCCACGTACAGCACGCCCCACTGCACGCGCGTGGCAGGCCCCTGTGCGCCTTCGTAGGCACGCTTCAACCATTCCAGGGCGCCGGCGGTATCACCGCGCTGCTCGGCGAGTTCGGCCAGCTCCGGCATGTAGTAGTAAGGCTGCTCGCTGCGCTTCAGCTCGGCCAGCAGCAAGGCCTCGGCGCCCGCATCGTCATCGACCTGACGCAGCGCGTAGACGGCACTGCTGATGGTGGCCTGGCGCGCATGCGCGTCCGTGGCTGCGCCATCGGCGGCGGCCACGCGTTGCTTCACCCGCTCAACCAGGGCTGCCGGCAGCGCGCCTTCGGGCTGCTGCTGGCGGGCCAGCGCCAGTTCGGTCAGCGCGCGTGACAGGGCATCGTCAGGGCGATCGCCACGCGCGGCATCGGCGCGTTCCAGCGCGACCAGCAGCTGCTGGCCGAGGGCGTTGGTGCTGGCCGGACCGGCGCTGGCCTGCTTGACCAGCCCGGCGCCGGCATAGCCCAGCAGCTCGCGGTTGCGACGTACTTCCGCCGGTTGCGCCAGCACGGCCTGCAACAACTCGCGTACCTGGGTGGGCGCTGTCGTTGGTTTCTCGGTTGTAGCCAACGCGAGCAGTGCGAAGCGGCGCTGCAGCGCAGGTTCGGGTGCGGCCTTGGCCAGCTGCTGCAGCACGTCCTGGGTGCTGCGCTTGCCGGCCAGGCGGTTGGCATCGACCTCCCAGCCGTAGTCACCCAGCACCTGCCAGTCTTCGGCGCCAAGCTTGGCCGGCGTCGCCAGTGCGGTGGCCAGAGTCTCGGCGACGGCGCTGCGGCGGCTGGCGGCGACGGTCAGTGCCCGGGTCAGTTCGGCCGCGTCGTTGCCGCCGGCCACGCGGGTGATTTCGTTGCGCTGCGGGTCGAGCACGATCAGTGTGGGATAGCCGCGCACGCCGAAGCGTTCGCCCCACGCCTGCGCGCCTTCCTCGTCGCCGTCCAGGTACACCGGCACGAATTTGCCGGTCAGTGCGATGAAGGCCGGATCCTTGAACAGCCCGGCCTTGAGCTGGTTGCACGGCGGGCACCACACCGCGCCCCAGTACAGCAGCACCGGCTTGCCACTCTCGGCGGCTTCGTTGAAGGCATCATCCACATCGCCCTGGCGCCAGGGGATGGCGGAGGCCGGGGCGGTGGCTGCCGCCTGCGCCGTCGGTACCGGCGCGGAGGCGGGGGAGCAGGCGCTCAGGGCCGAGGCCAGCAGCAGCATGGAAAGCGCGACGCGCATCGGCAGCATCTCGAAGGACAGGGTGATGGGGCCATTGTAGGAACGGTCGGGATGCCGGCTGATGCAGTTTGCTTATGTCGCACGCGCAGCACGGCATGTGGGCTGGACATCAGTGCCGACCAAGGTCCGCACCCGCCGAAGCGGGCACCGTCAACACCAGCGGCTGGTAGATCAGGCCGTTGAACTGGCCGACGTCACCATCCAGCACGAATCCATAGTGTTCGTAGGCGGGCACCGCGTTGAGCGAGGCGCGCACGGTCATCTGCGGGCCACGCAGCTGCGGCAGCACCGCCTGCAGCAGGGCACGGCCGATACCTTGCCCCTGCAGTTCCGGCGCAACGAACAGCATTGCCAGATGCTGACCCGCCTTCAGCTCAACCACACCCATCACCTGGTCTGCCTGTTCGGCCACAAGGATGTGGTTGTCGCCCTGCAGCCGCTCGGCGAACGCAGAGGCTGCGGCTACCGTGCCGAACGTGGCGATGCCCTCGGCGGTGAGCATGGGCGCAACGGCTGCAGTGAACGCCGTCATGCACACCGCGCTGATCGCGGGCAGGTCATCGAGGTGGGCGGGGCGGATCCTGGTCATGCGCTGTACTTCCTGTGGCGGGACGGCATCAATGCCCCACGCTAAGCTGGCGGCATGACTGATTTCAATCCCGCCCATGCACGCTTGTTCCCAACGCAGGGCCTCAGCCTTGGCCTGATGACGCCGGTGGCCGCACACGGCCTGGCCGATCCACATGAGGCACGACGCATCGCGCGGCTGGCCGACGATCTGGGTTTCGCCGCGCTGTGGACCCGCGATGTGCCGTTGATGGTGCCGCAGGGGCCGGATGCGACCGCCAGTGCGCTGGATGATCCGTTCCTGTGGCTGGGCATGCTGGCCGCGGCGACCGAACGCATCGTGGTCGGCACTGCGGCCATCGTGCTGCCGTTGCGGCAACCGCTGCAGGTGGCGAAGTCGGCGCTGACGCTGGACCGGATCAGCGGTGGACGCTTCGTGCTGGGTCTGGGCTCGGGTGATCGGCCTGAGGAGTTCGCAGCATTCGGCGAGGATCTGGAAAGCAGGGCAGCGACCTTCCGCGAACGCTGGTCGCTGCTGCGTGCGGCACTGTCGCCCGAACCATCCGAGCGTGCGCCGGTGATGCAGGCAACCGGCGGGTACCACGTACTTCCCGCGCCGGCCAGACGCATTCCGATGCTGGTGGTCGGTACTGCACGGCAGAGCCTGCAGTGGATCGCGCGCGAAGCCGAAGGCTGGGCGACCTATCACCGCGAAGAAACCGCGCAGGAAGGGCGCATTGGTCTGTGGCAGCATGCCCTGGCCCAGCGCGGCGGCGATCCGAAACCGTTCGTGCAGTCGATGCTGCTGGACCTGCAGGCCGACCCGGCTGCGCCGGCAGAACCGCTGCCGCTGGGCCTGAAGGTGGGGCGCGATGGCCTGCGCGACTACCTGTTGCGGGTGCACGCGCAGGGCGTGGCCCATGTGATGTTCAACCTGGTCGACAACGGCCGGCCGCCGGACGAGGTGCTGCGTGAGATCGGCGAGCAGATCCTGCCGGATACGCTTCGGTAGGTGTCCACCTTGGTGGACACAGCTCTACCGTTCGCCGGGCATGGCCCGGCGCTACCCTCGGTGTTCGGATCGTTCGCATCTGCGTATCATTCGCATTTGACATCCACTGTTGGAGCCTTGCGTGACCCATCGCAACCCGCTGCATCCGACCGGACGCCTGTTCGCGATCGTCGCCTTCATCGAGGCCATCACCTGGGCCGGTCTGTTGGTCGGCATGTGGCTCAAATACGGCCCGGAGGCCAACGTGGCGCTGGTGAAGCTGTTCGGACCGCTGCATGGCGTGGCGTTCATGGTCTACGTGGCGGTAACCCTGTTTGCGGCGCTGCGCCTGCGCTGGCCCTGGTGGGCGACGGGGCTGGCCTTGCTGGCTGCGGTTCCGCCGCTGGTGACCCTGCCGCTGGAGTGGTGGTTCAAGCGTCGCGGCCTGCTGTCGGTACGCGCAGGGCAGTGATGCACCCGCGGGTGCATGCCCGTTAAGCGAATGGGTATCAAATGCAAATGCGAGCCGTTATCATTTAAGGATTGCGTTGCTGCCTGACAGGGCAACGTCGTGCGGGGTGCGGAAGCGCCCGGCGTTCCCTCCTTGGTTACGGTTGGTGTTCCATGCATGCACGTCCCGTGGTTCCCGGCTTGCCGGCGCTGGTGTTGGCTGCCCTGATCGGCACCATGGCGATGATGTCCTTCGTCGCCGTCATCGGCCCGGTGGTCCGCCTGCTGGGCCTGTCTGAATGGCATGCCGGTCTATCGGTCACGGCCGCGGGTGTGTTGTGGATGCTGGCCGCTCGCCCTTGGGGGCAGCTCAGCGATCGCATCGGCCGCAAGCGCGTGCTGGTGCTGGCCATGAGCGCCTACACGCTGGTCTACATCGCGTTGGCGGTGTTCATCGATGTCGCGCTGCAGACGATACCGCCGGTGCTGGTCTCGGTACTGGTGCTGGTAGGTGCGCGCGGGCTGGTGGGCCTGTTCTATGCGGCCGTGCCGCCAACCGCCGCTGCGCTGATCGCAGACCAGGCCCCGCCGGGTCAACGCACGAAGTTCCTGGCCCGGCTGGGTAGCGCCAATGCGCTCGGCATGGTGCTGGGCCCGGCTGCTGCCGGATGGCTTGCCTACAAGAACCTGCCGTTGGCGCTGTACGTGGCGGCGCTGCTGCCGCTGCTCGCGCTGGGCCTGCTGGCGTGGCGCCTGCCGGCCACGCCCCCGGTGGTTGCCGCGCAGAACCGCAAGCGCGTACCACTGTCGCGCCTCGACCCGCGCTTGCGCCTGCCGCAGATGGCCGCGTTCGTGGCGATGGTGTCGGTCACCATCGCGCAGGTCACAGTTGGCTTCTTCGCCATCGATCGCTTCGGCCTGGATGCAGCCGAAGGCGCGCGCATGGCCGGCATCGCCCTGACTGCAGTGGGCGTGGGCCTGATTCTTGCGCAGGGGCTGGTGATGAAGCTGGACGTGCATCCCCGGCGCTGGATCATCCTCGGCGCACTGATCGCCGGCATCGGCTTCGCTTCGGTGGCCGCGGTGCAGCAGACCTGGCAGTTGCCCGCGGCCTACGCGCTCGCGGCGTTCGGCATGGGCTTCGTGTTTCCCTCGTTCCAGGCGTTGGCCGCCGATGCGGTGCAGGCGCACGAACAGGGTGCGGCGGCTGGCACGGTCGCGGCGGCACAGGGACTGGGCATGGTGGCCGGGCCGATGCTCGGCACCCTGTTGTATCGCGGCGGGGCCAGCCTGCCTTATCTGCTGGTCGGCGTGCTGCTGCTGGTGCTGTGCGTGCTGGCCGCAGCGTATCGGATGAAGGAGACGACATGAACGATTCCCTGATGCAGGGCGCGTGGCCGGAGGCTGCGTCGATGCTGCCGGAGCCCAGCGCAGAAGCATCGTTGTTCCTGCTGCGGCAGGCCGATCAACAGATGCACGCGCGGGGCTGTCGCGCACCCTTGCCGGCGGGCGCGCTGGCCACGTTGGCCGAGCGTGTGGCGACGTTCTTCGCGCAGCAGCGCGGTGGGCCGGGCCTGCTGGTCGGCGCGGTGCCGTTCGAGCCGCGTGCCGATGATGCGTTGTACCAGCCCGAGCGTCTGTTGCCGGCGTTGCCCGTGCAGTTGCAGGCAGCGCCGGCGTTGGCCGGAGGGCTGACCGCCGAGCCGTCCGCGCAGGACTATGCTGCGGCAGTGGCCGACGCGGTCAGCGCGATGCGCGCGCCCAACCCGGTGCTGCACAAGGTGGTACTGGCGCGCAGCCTGTTGGCGCGCACGCAGCAGGCGCTGTCGCCGGAAATGCTGCTGGCCCGCCTGGGCACCGATCCTTCGGTGGCAACCTACGCCGTGCCGCTGCCGGTGGACGTCGGCCAGGTGCCAGCGTGGCTGGTGGGCGCGACGCCGGAGCTGCTGCTGCGCAAGCGCGGTGCGCAGGTACTGTCGCATCCGCTTGCTGGTTCGGCGCGGCGCAGGGCCGATCCGGTCGCCGACGAGCGCGCCGCGCAGGCGTTGCTGGCATCGGCAAAGGATCACGACGAACACCGCCATGTGGTTGAAGCCATCGTCGATGGCCTGTCGCCCTGGTGCAGCCACGTCGAGGCGCAGCCGCGCCCGGTGCTGCACGCTACCGCCAGCATGTGGCATCTGGGAACACGCATCCACGCCACGCTGAAGGACGCTGCCACCTCGGCGGCGACCCTGCTGGCCGAACTGCATCCCACCCCGGCCGTCTGCGGTACCCCCCGGCTGGAGGCATTGCAGCGCATCCGTGCGCTGGAACCTGTACCGCGCGGCTTCTATGCCGGCGCCGTGGGCTGGCTGGATGCACAGGGTGACGGCGACTGGTATGTGGCGATCCGCTGCGCGCGCCTGCAGGGCACCCAGCTGCGCCTGTATGCCGGCGCCGGCATCGTCGCCGACTCGCAGCCTGACGCCGAGGTCGCCGAGACCGCCGCCAAATTCGCTGCGCTGTTGAACGCACTGGGCGTGCAGGACCCGCTGCCCCTGATCGAGGTATCCGCATGACGCCGTCCACCGTTGACTCCCGCCTGCCGCTGCAGCAGCAATGGCCCGACGCGCTGGTCGCGCGCTATCGGGCTGCAGGTCATTGGCGTGGCGAAACCTTCCCCGGTTTCCTGCGCGAACGCGCCGAGCGCCATGCCGATGACATCGCGGTGGTGGCTGGCGATGTGCGCTTGAGCTATGCGCAGCTCTGGCATGAGGCCGGGCGCATCGGTGCCGGCCTGCTGGCGCTGGGCCTGCAACCCGGGGAGCGCGTGCTGGTGCAGCTGGGCAACAGCGCCAGTTTCATCAGTACCCTCTGCGGGCTGTTCCGCGCCGGGCTGGTGCCGGTGTACGCGCTGCCGGCGCACCGCATTACCGAGCTGGCCCATTTTGCCCGCAAGGCCGAGGCCAGTGCCTACATCAGTACCGATGTACATGAGGGCTTCGACCACCGTGGCCTGGCGCGCGCGCTGCAGGTGAAGGTGCCAGCGGTACGCCACGTGTTGATCGATGGCGACGCAGCCGAATTTGTTGCGCTGGACTCGCTGCAGGGCGACCGCAGCCAGCTGCCGGCCGATCCTGATCCGCAGTCGGTGGCGTTCCTGCAGATTTCCGGTGGCAGCACGGGGCTGTCAAAGCTGATTCCGCGCACGCATGACGATTACATCTACTCGTTCCGCGCCAGCAACGAAATCTGCGGTATCGACCGCGACAGCGTGTACCTGGTCGCGCTGCCGGCGGCACACAACTTCCCGATGAGTTCACCTGGCTTCTTCGGCGCGCTGTACGCCGGTGCCCGCGTGGTGCTCAGCCCGGGTCCCGGTCCGGACACGGCATTCCCGTTGATAGCGCGCGAGAAGGTGACCTGCTGTGGTCTGGTACCGCCGCTGGCGCTGCTGTGGGCACAGGCGGCGGCGACCAGCAAGCACGATCTGTCCAGCCTGCAGGTACTGCAGGTCGGTGGCGCGAAGCTGGTGCCGGAAGCCGCACGGCGGGTCATTGATGGGCTCGGTTGCACGTTGCAGCAGGTGTTCGGCATGGCCGAAGGCCTGGTCAACTACACCCGGCTGGATGATCCGCAGGAACTGATCGTTGCCTGCCAGGGCCGGCCGATCAGCGCCGATGATGAAGTGCGGGTGGTCGATGACCATGACCAGCCTGTTGCCGAAGGCGAGGTGGGCCATCTGCTCACGCGGGGCCCGTACACCATCCGCGGTTACCACAACGATGCGGCGGCGAATGCGCGCTCGTTCACCGACGATGGCTTCTATCGCACCGGTGACCGCGTGCAGCAGCTGCCCGGCGGCTACCTGGTGGTGCAGGGCCGTGCCGGCGACCACATCAACCGGGCCGGCGAGAAGATCTCCGCCGAGGAGATCGAAGACCATCTGCTGGCCCATGCCAGCGTGTTCGATGCCGCCGTGGTCTCCATTCCCGACGACTATCTGGGCGAGCGCAGCTGTGCCTTCGTGATCCAGCAGGGCGAGGCGATCAAGGCACCGGCGCTGAAGGCGTGGATGCGCGGACGTGGCCTGGCCGCGTTCAAGGTGCCCGATCAGATTGTCTTCGTGGACAGCTTCGATACCACGGCGGTTGGCAAGATCAGCCGCCGCGAACTGCGCGCGCAGCTGCGTGCGCGTCATCTGCAACAGACAGGAGGAACGCGCTGATGGCGCTGCCCCGTATTGCCCCGTATTCCCTTCCGACCGCCGCGGAACTGCCGCAGGCGCGTGGCGCCTGGCGCCCCCAACGTGATCGTGTTGCCTTGCTGGTGCACGACATGCAGCGCTACTTCCTCGCTGCCTTCGATGCGGGAAATGCGCCGCTGCGACCAGCCGTGGACAACATTGCGCGGCTGCTGGGGCAGTGCCGTACGCACGGCATTCCGGTGTTTTACACCGCCCAGCACGGCGACCAGGACCGTCGTGACCGTGGCCTGCAGGCAGACCTGTGGGGCCCGGGCATGGGCCGTCGTGCCGACCACGAGCCGATCATCGACGCGCTGGCACCTGCGCCGGGCGAGCATGTGCTGGTCAAGCACCGCTACAGCGCGTTCCAGCGCAGCAATCTGGAAACACTGATGCGCGTGCGTGGCCGCGATCAGCTGCTGATCACCGGCGTGTACGCGCACATCGGATGCACCGCCACGGCAGTGGAGGCGTTCCAGCGCGACATCGAGACATTCATCGCTGCCGATGCCGTGGCTGATTTCTCGCGTGCCGACCATGATCAGGCGCTGCACTGGATCGCCCGCACCTGCGGCGTACCGATGACCACCGACCAGCTGCTGGAAGCATTGTGATGAACGCGACGACCGAAGCCTTGACCCTGGAGCGCATGCGCGCCGACGTCGCCCGCGTACTGGACTGCCAGGCGGCTGACATCGGCGACGATGACAACCTGATCGATCTGGACCTGGATTCGATGCGCATGCTGGGGCTGGTGCTGGCCTGGGGCAACACCGGGCTGCCACTGGAGTTCTCGCAGCTGGCCGAACACACCACGCTGCGGCAGTGGTGGACCGTGGTGCAGCAGCTGCAGGCTTCGCAGACGGCATGAACGGATCGCCGCTGCCGTTGACCGAGGCGCAGGCCGGGCTGTGGTTTGCCCAGCGGCTGGCACCGGAAAACCCTGCGTTCAATACCGCGCATGCGGTGTGGATCGAGGGTCCGCTGGATGTGGCGGCGTTCACTGCCGCCGCCAATCAGGCCGCGGCCGAGGCCGAGGCGCTGGCATTGCGTTTCGCCGAGGCCGAGGACGGCCAGCCCGTGCAATGGCACGAATCCACGCGGGTGCCATCACTGCAGCTGCGCGATGTTGCTGCTGCGGCCGATCCGCAGCAGACGGCACGCGCCGCGATGCAGGCCGATCGCTCCAGCGTAGTTGATCCGACCCGCGACCGACTGAGCCAGCAGGTGCTGTTCAACCTTGGCGGCCAGCGCTGGGCCTGGTATCTGCGCGTGCATCACCTGGCCACCGATGGCTATGGCATGGCGCTGTTCACTGACCGTGTCTGCGCGCTGTATGCGGGCCGCACCGGTAGCGCGTTGCCTGCGCTGGCGGGCGTGCTGGCCGACGATGCCAGCTACCGCAGTGATGCGCGCCGCGACGCGGACCGGCAGTGGTGGCTGCAGGCACTGCAGGGCGCGCCGGCCTCCACCGGCCTGGCCGGAACGGCCGCTGCCAGTGACGATGCCGTGCGTTGGGTGCAGCCGGTGGACCCTGCCTTCCGCGAGCGTCTGCTGCAGGTTTCGGCATCGTGGCTGCAGCCGTGGCCGGATGTGCTCGCTGCATTGGCCGCCGAGTATGTGCGCCGCATGAGCGCGTCCGGGGAAGTCGTGCTCGGCGTGCCCTACATGGCGCGGCTGGGCAGCGTCGCGGCGCGGGTGCCGGCGATGGTGATGAACGTGTTGCCGCTGCGGGTGGCGGGCGGCGAGGACAGCGTCGAGGAATTCTGCCGGCGCATCGGGCGCCAGCTTAGCCAGGGCCGCAAGCATGGCCGCTACCGTGGCGAGCAGTTGCGTCGTGACCTTGGGCTGGTCGGTGCACAGCACCGCCTGCATGGGCCGTTGATCAACGTACAGCCCTTCTACAAGCCGCTGGCGCTGCCGGGTGTGCGGGCCTCGCTGGAGGTGCTGAGCACCGGGCCGGTGGACGATTTGACACTGGGCTTCCGTGGCGATGGACAGACCCTGCTGGATCTGGAGATTGAAGCGAACCCCGCCCTGTACGATCTGCACGAGGTGAAGGCGCATGCCCGGCGACTGCTGCATTTCGTGTCGGTGGCGCTGCAGGCCGAAGACATCGCGGCGGTGCCGCTGGCCACGCCGGAAGAATCCAGGCAGGTCGTGCATGGCTTCAATGCCACCACGCATCCGCTGCCTGACACCACCCTGGTCGAACTGCTGCAGCAGGGCATGGACCGTGATCCGTCTGCACCGGCGCTGGTGTTCGGCGATACGACGCTGGACCATGCCACGCTGGAGGCGCGCAGCTTCGCCCTGGCCGCGCAGCTGCGTTCGCTGGGCGTGGGGCCGGCCACCATCGTCGCGGTAGCGCTGCCGCGTTCGCTGGAACTGGTGGTGGCGCTGCTGGCGGTACTGCGCGCAGGTGGCGCTTACCTGCCACTGGACCTTGCCCATCCGGCTGAGCGCCTGGCGCGCATCCTGGCATCGGCGCAGCCGGTCTGCGTACTGGCAGAGGCCAGCGCACAATCCCGGATGGCAGACGTACCGGTGCTGCCGCCGGAGCAGTGGACCGATGTGAGCTTCGCCGCACCGTGGCCGGGCCCGATGGGCGACGATGCAGCCTATGTGATCTATACCTCTGGTTCGACCGGCGAGCCCAAGGGCGTGGTGATCGAGCACCGCGCCATCGTCAATCGCCTGCTGTGGATGCGCGAGCACTACGGCATCGGCACCGACGACCGGATTCTGCAGAAGACCCCGGCAACCTTCGACGTATCGGTGTGGGAATTCTTCCTGCCACTGCTGTGCGGCGCGACGCTGGTGCTGGCGGGGCCGGACGCACACCGCGACCCGACCGAGCTGGCGCGATTGATCCGCGTGCATGGCATCACCACTGCACATTTCGTACCGTCGATGCTGGATGCGTTCCTGGCTGCACCGGCCTCACAGGATCTGCAGCTACGGCGCGTGTTCACCAGTGGCGAGGCGCTGGATGCCGCCCTGCGTGATCGCTTCCACGCGAGAATGAAATCCGAACTGCACAACCTGTACGGGCCGACCGAAGCTGCTGTGGACGTGAGCTGGTGGCCGGCGTCGGCCGATGATTGCTCGCGCCCGGTGCCGATCGGCTTCCCGGTCTGGAACACCCGCCTGTATGTGCTGGACGCACGGATGCAGCCCGTGCCGGTGGGAGTGGCAGGTGACCTTTACCTTGGCGGTGTGCAGTTGGCGCGTGGCTATCTTGGCCGCGACAACCTGACGGCCGAGCGCTTCCTGGCCGATCCGTTCCTGCCGGGGGAGCGCATCTATCGTACTGGCGACGTGGCGCGCTGGCGGTCCGACGGTGCTGTCGAATACCTGGGGCGCAGCGACCACCAAGTGAAACTGCGCGGCCTGCGCATCGAGCTGGGCGAGATCGAAGCGGCGCTGCGCGAGCTGCCTGGCATGGACCGGGTGGAAGTGTTGTTGCGCGATGATCTTCCCGGTGAGGCACGACTGGTCGCCTATGTGCCGTCGACGCAGGCGGATGTAGCGGTGCTGCGCAACCATCTGCTGACGCGGGTGCCGGACTACATGGTGCCGTCTGCGTTCGTCGGCGTGGATCAGTGGCCGGTGACTGCCAATGGCAAGCTGGATCGGGCTGCGCTGCCGAAGCCGCCGCAGCAGGAAGTCGCAGGGCAGGCGGCACGCACGCCGCTGGAACAGGAACTGGCCGGGCTGTTCGCGCAGGCGCTGGGACGTGAAGCGCCGGTAGCCGTCGATGTGGATTTCTTCAGTCTCGGTGGCGACTCGCTGTCGGCCGTGCACCTGCTGCTGGCCATCGAGCAGCGCTGGCGTTGCGAGCTGGGTCTCGGCGCGCTGTTCGCGCAGCCGACCGTTGCCGCGCTGGCGGCACGCATTGCCGAGCCGCCCGCACGCGCCGATCACGCGTTGGGCCCGGTGATTGCGCTGTCCGCGTCCGACGAGTCAACCGTGGCGCCCTTGTTCGTGCTGCACCCGGCCGGGGGCATTGCATGGAACTACCGCGCGCTTGCCCGTGCGCTGCAACCGACGCGCGCGGTGTACGGCCTGCAATCACCTGCACTCGATCCCACGCAACCCCTGCCAGGCAGCATCGAGGCCATGGCCAATGACTATGTGCAGCGGGTGATCACGCTGCAGCCGCAGGGGCCGATCCATCTGCTCGGCTGGTCGGTGGGTGGCATCCTTGCGCAGGCGATGGCGGTGCGCCTGCATGACATCGGCCGCGAGGTCGGCGAACTGGTGCTGCTCGATGCCTATCCCAGCGAATGTTGGCGGGCCGAACCGGAGCCCGACCCGATCGCGGCGCTGCGGGCGCTGTTGGCCATCGCCGGGCACGATCCTGACGCGCATCCGGAGCTGGACGACCGCGCGCGCATCCTGTCCTTCCTGCGGCGCGGCGGCAGCGCGCTGGGCAGCCTGCCCGAGGTGGTGCTCGACGGCGTGGTGCGGGCGGTGACCGGAACCAATCGACTGATCCGCGAACACCAGCACCGACCCTTCGTGGGAACGCTGGCGCATGTGCGCGCCGGACGCGATCATCAGGCAAGGCCGCAACTGCAGTCCGCGCTGTGGAAGGCCCATGCGCTGCAGGTGGATGCCATCGAGCTGCCGTTCCTGCACGCCGAACTGACCGGTCGCGATGCCGTGGCACAGCTGGCACCGTGGTTGTCGGCGCGTCTGCAGCAATGGGACAGGCAACAGGAGAATGCAACGTGCAGTTGACCGGTTTTGAAGGAAACGTGGCGCTGGTGACCGGCGCAGCGGGCGGTATCGGCGCGGCACTGGTGGGGCAGCTGCTGGACGCAGGATGCCGGGTGGTGGCGACCGATCGTGAGCGGCCTGCGCTGGCGACCGACGATGGGCGCGTGCAGGCCTTCGCACTCGACGTCACCGACGGTGCGGCGGTGGACGCCCTGGTCGACCATGTGGAAGCCACGTTGGGACCGATCACGCTGGCGGCCAGCGTGGCCGGCGTGCTGCATGTCGGCGAAGTCGTGGACACCAGCGACGCGGATTGGCGCAGGGTATTCGCGGTCAATGCCGATGGTGTGTTCCATGTCGGTCGTGCACTAGCGCGGGTGATGTCACCGCGCCGGCAAGGCGCCATCGTGACCGTCAGCTCCAACGCGGCGGGTGTGCCACGGCACGGCATGGCCGCCTATGCGGCCTCGAAGGCGGCGGCGACGATGTTCACCCGCTGCCTGGGGCTGGAGCTGGCGCCACTGGGCATCCGCTGCAACATCGTTGCGCCGGGCTCCACGTTGACCCCGATGCAGACCGGCATGTGGGAAGACGAGCAGGGCGCAGCGCGGGTGATCGCTGGCAATCCGGCGACCTACAAAGCGGGCATCCCCTTGCGCAAGCTGGCCACGCCGGAGGACATCGCACAGGCGGTGATGTTCCTGCTGTCCGAGCAGGCCGGGCACGTGGCGATGAGTGACCTGTACGTGGATGGTGGCGCCACGCTGCGCGGGTAGGAATGCACTCTGTAGAGCCGAGCCCATGCTCGGCTTATTACTCAATGCGGGAACATTCCGTGCAGAGCAGCCGAGCATGGGCTCGGCTCTACAGAATCTATCGTGGCGTGACGGGTAGTGGCTGCGGCAGGGTGAGCCGATAGACCAGCACGCGGTTGTCGTTGTCGTACGCACTGTCGCAGTGCTCGCCCTGCATGCGGCAGCTGCGGGCGATGAAGTCATTGTCGTTGCCGATCAGCAGCAGTACGTCGTTCGGGTGCTCTGGATCAAGCGCCGGCAACACGTCCATCGCTTCCCACTTCTCCGACAGCAGTCCCGGGTGCGAACCGCGCGCTGTATCCAGATCCAGCCCGGCCTGGGCCAGTTGTGGCCGGTCGAGCAGGTTCAGCACCTCTTTGACCCGGGCGGGTACGATGCCGGTCTTCAACATGGCGTCAGCCGGGTCGGCCAGCACCGATGCGGTGCCGGCCTCATATTCCGTATCCACCAGATTGGAGGCCTGCGCCACGTTCACCAGCAGCACCGATTTGTACACGATCGGGTCATCGCCATCCTTGCCCAGGCCATTGCCATCGCGCGCCAGCATCAGGAAACGCTCGTTGTCCAATGCACGCAGCTCGCTCTGGGCAGCGGTACGGTCGAGCTTGCCCTTGCCGTCGTGGGCATAGGCGGGCAGGATCATCACATGATGGCCGACCGGTTGCGTCGGCGTCGGGTTGGCAGATACGTCGTAGACCAGCACGCGGGTATTGATGCGGCCGGCGGCATTGCCCGGCGCGCTGTCCTGGATCAAGGCACTCTGCAGGGCAACAAACAGCCGTGTGCCGTCGGGCGACAGGCTCATGCCTTCCACGCCCTGGTTGTTGCGGCGCCCGGTCTGCGGCGCGGCCAACGATCCAAAGGCAGGCTTGCCATCACGTTGTGGCCGGATCGCCAGCGGCGGCACGATCACGCCCTGCAGCCGGCCCTGTGCATCGAAGTAGTAGACGTTGGCGGTGTACTCGTCGCCGATGTAGAAGTGGCCGTCGGCAGTGAACTGCAGGGATTCCGCATCGAGCGCGACCTTGCCGGCCCCCGCGCCAACGGCGGGCGAGGGCAGCACCACGCCCCGCTGGTTGATCGTGTGATCCCCCGGGTCGGCACCGGTGAAGGGCTGGCCGTTGTAGTCCTTCAGTACCAGGCCCTTGTCGGGCGTCATCGTCACCACGCCGAAGCCCTTGGATGCTCCCTGCGGCCAGTCAACGCGCAGCTTCATGCGCTCCAGGCGGCCGGCGTAGTCGTAGAACAGGCCGGCCTCCGGATCGTTGCGGCCGCGGTCGGGCAGGGTCCACAGCACCCCCTCGTACCCTCGCGCGGTGCGTCGCCACGTGCCTGGCTGCACCGCCAGCGACGAGAACGAGCCCAGCGTATCGCCGAGGAAATCCACGGTGCCGGCCGGCAATCGTCCGGCGGCGACCAATCCCTTGTCGACATAGGTGAAGCTGCCCACGTCCACCGCGCGTGGTGGCATGCCGTGGGCTTCGTGCGGTGCGTTGTAGCCGCTGACCGAGAGCGCGGCCAACAGCAGGGCAGTAGCGGACATCGATGGACTCCTCGGCCGGCGATCAGAAGCGGACGTCGATGGTACCGAACACCTGGCGCGGTGCCGACGCATGGAATACATACAGCTTGCCCGACGGGTCGCTGGGTGCGAACACGCTCGAATCCAGATTGCTGGCGTAGCGCTTGTCACCCAGGTTGGTCACGTTCAGCGACAGGCGCATGCCCTTTGCGAAGCCAACCTGGCCGAAATCGTAGCCGCCGGCAAGGTCGAACACGGTGAAGCCGCCGAAGCCCTGGTCGTTGGTATAGGTGTAGAAGCGCTCGCCGGTGTACTTGCCGCGCAGGCTGGCAAACCAGCCGTTGTCGCGCCAGGTGATCTCGGTGGCCAGAAGCTGCTTGGGCGTGTCGGTCTGGATCTTGCCCTTGATCTGCTGCTCGACGCCCGCCTGGATGTAGTTGGAGGCATACGTCGAGCGGTTCAGCGACGCCGAGGTGTACCAGCTGAAGTGCTCGTTCGGTGTCCACAACACGGTCAGTTCGGCACCGCGGCTGTCGACGCCGCCGACGTTGTAGAAGCGGTTGCCGCAGGTCGGTCCGACCGGCTGCCGCGAGTCGCAGGGGTTGTACTGCAGCAGGCGGTTGTCGAAGCGCACGTTGTAGGCAGCGACCGATGCCTGCAGGGTGTCGGTGACGAAGCGGTAGCCCGCCTCCAGCGAACGTGATTCTTCCGGCTTCAGGTTGCCCTGCGCGTTCCAGGTGGCCTGGCTGACCGCCTGCGGGCCCAGCTTGAAGCCGCCCTGGAACATGGCGATGTTCTCGGCGTAGCTGGCGAACACTTCGTGATGCTCGCTGAGGCGGAAGTTGGCGCCGACACTGGGCAGGAAATTCTTGCTGGCCTTCAGCGAGCCGGTGGCGAACTGGTTGTTCGAGCTCGGCGAGATCGGTGTCTTCGCATCGCCGGGCAGCGCCTGCGCGTCGGAGGTGGCATGCGGACTCTTGGCGCCGAACTCCAGCGTCAGACGGTCGTCAAGCAGGCGCCAGGTGTCCTTCAGGAAGAACTGGTGGGTCTTCCAGCGCGTACGCTGGGCGAACACACCCACATCCGAGGGCAGGGTGTTCATGCCGCTGAGGTCGCGCGGGCCATCCACCGCGGTCTGGTAGCGTTCGGCGCTGCTGGTGTTGCGTTCGTACCAGACGCCACCTTCGATGCGGTGTGCCCCCAGCTCCCAATCGAACGACAGCGTGCCGCCATCGCGGTCGATGGTGTAGATGGTGTTGCGGAAGATGATCGGGATTTCCTGCGCAGTGCCCTTGTACGACCAGGCACCGCTGTTCCAGTTGTGGCCTTCACCACGGTCATCGTGGTGGTAGGCCAGCGCCCGCAGGGTGAAGCCGTCGGCGAGGAAGAAGTCGCCGGCCAGGTAGTACAGGTTGTCATCGCGCAGGATCTGCCCGGCGGTGAAGGCGCCGTCGGCGTCCTTGTCAGGACCGCTGTTGTCACACTTCTTCGCGTTGAGGCTGGCGGTATTGCAGTAGGCCTTGGCCACGGCCTTGTTCCAGTCCGGTGCGTAGCCGCCCCAGTCCCAGCCGAGGCCGCGGGACATCTCGTCCTTGGACAGGTAGAAGTAGTCGGCCTGGCTGGTGCGCGAGGTGTCGACAAAGCCGGTGATCTGGCCGCTGCCGAAGTTCCACACGCCCTTGGCGTTGAACTGCTTGGTAGTGGAATTGTTGTACGCGGTCTGGTCGTTCCAGAGGTCCGAGGCCGCGTTCATGCCCGACACGTAGCCGGAGAATCCGTTGTACTCGCCGCTGTCCACGCGCACGAAGGTGCGGCGGTTGGCATCGCTGCCGAAGGTCTGCACCACGCGTCCGCCCAGTTCCTGCGCCGGTCGGTCGGAGGTATAGGAAATGGTGCCGCCGAGGTTGCTGGTGGACGGCGTGCCGAGGCTGCCGATGCCCACCGCGAGTTCGGCGCCTGCCATGTTCTCGCTGATCAATGCACGGTTGATGGTCAGGCCGTTGTAGTTGTTGTACGCGCCATCGCCCAGCGGCACGCCGTCCAATGTGTAGCCCAGCCGGGTGGCGTTGAAGCCGCGCAGGCTGAGGGTCATCGACTGTTCGTTGGTACCCAGCGCGTCGGCCGACTGCGCGTTGACGCCGGGCAGAAGGTTCAGCGTTTTCTGCAGGCTGGTGCCCGGCGGCAGAATGTCCAGGTTCTCGCGGGTGATGCGCTGCACCTGGCGTGCCTCGCCACTGCCGATCACTGAAACGGCATCGAGGTCGGTGGCCGACGGCGCCTGCTGCGCCCATGCGGTCGGCGCAAGGGCAAGAGACAACGCAGCAGCCAACAGGGTCTTGGTCATGGAACAGGCACTCAGGCAGGCGCGAGCCGCCGCATGGAAACGGAGCTCAGGCAGATGAAAGGGGAAGGCGCGATGCGATCACAGACGCCGGAGGCGCCGTTCGATCAACGTGAAAATGGTGCGCTAGACAGATGACTGTCTGGTGACATGTTCATCTGTGCTTGCGACTGGGCCGGGTGGCGGCACTGTTTTGAACGTTGGAACGACCGGCGCACTGCTGTGGTAGATGCCAACCTTGGTTGGCATGCGCGGCGTCGAATGGATGCTGCGCTACCCGGTTTGTGGAGCGCCAACCAAGGTTGGCATCTACCAGAAGCGCGGATCGAGATTGCCGTGTCCAGAAGTGCCGATCGAGGTCGGCGTCCACGCGCGCTCAGTCCGCTTTGCGTGGCTTGCGCGTGCGCTTGGGCTTTGCTGCGTCACCGCTGTTGGCCGCACCATCCTGCAACGCCTGCAGCCACGACAGCGTGTCGACATAGTCGATGAAGTGGCGCAGATACCCGGGGCTGGTCGACTGCATCGTGTCCAGCATGCGTTGCACCAGCACCGCCGAGTTCAGCGGGCCGCCATCGGCGGGGGCCTCGGTGCGCAGCGAGCGGCGTACCTGCAGTTCGCTGCGCAGCTCCGACCACTCGCGCTGCACCTGCTGCAGCATCGGCACCTGCGGATAATGCGGCAGCGAGCGCGACCCCGCATCGAGATCGCGCACCAGTGCGCGCAGGCCCTCCAGCGCGGGCGGCTTACTTGGCATCCGGGGCCTTGGGCTTGGGAATCGGCGCGATCTCCACGCGGCGGTTGCGCGCGCGGCCTTCTTCGTTGGCATTGGAGCTGACCGGCTGCTCGCTGCCGAACGCGGCGGCGAACACCGCATCGGCCGGTACGCCGTCGGCGATCAGGGTACGGGTCACCGTCAGCGAGCGCTGTGCGGACAGCTCCCAGTTGTCGGCGAAGCGGCGGTTGCCTTCGCGCACCGGCGCGTCATCGGTGAAGCCGCTGACCATCAGGATTTCTTCGCGCGAACCCAGATACGCCGCCAGCGGCGTGGCAAGGCTGCGCAGCAGCTCCTGGCCTTCCGGCTGCAGCTGGTCGGAGTTCAGCGCGAACAACACGTTGCCGCTGATGCCGATGCGGCCATCCACCAGCGTCACCCGTCCGGCGGCGAGCGGGCCAGCCAACGCCTGTTCCAGCGTCTGCAGGCGCTTGGCCTCGGCCTGGCGCTGCTTGACCTCCTGGTCCAGCCGCTGCGACAGCTCCAGCTGCACGGCGACCACGCCGACCAGGATCAGCACGAACGCGCCCAGCAGCACCGACATCAGGTCGCCGAATGCCGCCCAGATCGGGGCGTGTGAGCCGCCGTCGACCTCCAGCTCGTCGCTCATGCGCTGCCGGCCTTGCCGCGGCGCGCGGCCAGCTGCTGCAGTTCTTCCATCACCTGCTTCTGCGACAGCAAGCTGAGGTCGACCACCTCGCGCGCCTGCGCCACGTAGTACGCCAGCTGCTCATCGCTGCGTGCCAGCGAGGCATCCAACGCACCGCCGATCTGTTCCAGGCGTCCCGCCAGCTCCGCCGAGGCGGTGCCGAACTGTTCGACTGCAGAACCGAAGGTGCCGGCCAGCTGACCTACCTCACCGGCACTGCCGTTGAGCAGGGTGGCGATGCCATCGAGCTTGCCGGTCTCGGCGGCGATGTGGTCGGTGAATCGGTTGCCGACGCGCTCCAGCAGCTCGGCCGAACCCCCGACCAGCGCGTCCACGGCCGTGCGCTGCTCGTGCGAGGCGTGGTTGATCGCCTCCAGCAGGGTCTGCACGGTGGCCAGCAGGTGACCACGCTCTTCCAGCATCGCGTTGTCGCGCACCAGGCTTTCAGACAGGGTGCTGCGCAGTTCGTTGATGACCTCGGCCGCGGCTTTCGGCGCGGCGGCGGCGGTCTGCAGCAGGGTGGATACTTCGGCCAGCGTGGCGCTGGCCTGTGCGCGGCCGTTCTCGCCGATCTGCTGCGCGGTCTGCGCCAGCGTGTCGCACACCTGTTGTTGCTGCGTGGACAAGCGTTCGCCATCGGCCTGCAGGCGCTCGGCGAGGTCGGTCGAAACGTTCTGCAACGCATCGCTCCAGCGCTGCAGGCGCTGTTCGTCAGCGGCCACCAGCTGAGCCTGCAATGCGGCATGCGCCTGCTGCAGCTCGGTACTCACCGCGTCCCAACGCAGCTGGCGCTGCTGTTCGCGCGCATCCAGGCCCGCCTGCAGTTCGGCATGCGCCGTGGCGGTGGCGGCCTGTGCAGCCTGCCAGTCCTGCAGGCGCTGTTGTTCGTGGTCCTGCAGCAGCGACTGGCCGGCGGCGTGGCGCTCATCCAGCGCCTGCAGCAGCGTCTGCGCACGTTCGTCCAGGTGGCTGCTGGCACGCTGCAGTGCCTGCTGCTGACGCTCGACCAGTTCACTGTTCAATGCATGCTGCTGTTCGGCAGCGGCGCGCCAGGCGTCGGCGTTGCCGCTGGCGTCGGCCTGCAGGCGCTCGCCGATGCGCACCACCAGGGCTTCACTCTGCGCGCTCTGGCCTTCGCTGAAGGCCTGCAGGTGCTGGCGCAGTTCGGCAATCAGTGCCTGCTGCGCCCCGGTCTGTTCGGCCACGACGTTGGCCCAGCTGGCCTCGGTGGCCACGCGGCTGCGCTCGAAGCCCTCAGCCAGGCCGTTCAACTGCTGCTGCACTGCCTGCTCGACACGCGAATGCAGCGCCTGGCCGTGGCTGGCCAGGCCAGCCAAAGTGGTTTCGGCCATCGGTTGCAGCGCGCCCCCGATGGCGGCGGCGCTGGCTTCGGCACCTTCGCGCAGCGACTGCTGCAGCGAGGTGGCCAGGCGCTCCTGCAGCGCCTGGCTCTGCGTCAGGAACTCGGCCTGACCGGCCAGCAGGCGCTCATTGGCGGCCGCGCTGTGCTGTTCGAAGGTGCTGGTCATCGCCTGCAGGCGATCGACCAGCGCAGGCAGCGCCGCAGACTGCGACTGCAGAAGGCGCAGCGACTCGGCACGCTGCCAGGCCTGCGAATACGGATGCAGGTCAGTGGCGATGGCGCGGTCCAGCTGCTGCACCACCTGCAGGCGGTCGCGGCGCAGCAGCGCCGACAACAGGCCCAGCATGGCCGAACTGGCGACACCGGCGATGGACGTGCCGAACGCCACCGCCAGGCCCTGCACCGGCGAGGCCAGCGAGCCGCGGATGGCCGCCATGTCGGTAGCGCTCTGCAGGGCCAGGCCCGTGCCGCGCAGGGTGTCCATCATGCCCAGCAGCGTGCCGAGCATGCCCAGCAGCACCAGCAGGCCCACCAGATAAGGGGTCAGTACCGGCGAGGGCAGGGCGGTGCGCTCGCCTTCCACGCGCAGGCGCACGGCATTGCGCAGGCCCAGCGGCACACGCTCCAGCCACGGCGCCAGGCTGTCCTGGGCCAGCGAAACGTCATTCAGCGCAGCGCGCAGGCCATTGCTGGCCTGCCGGTAACGGTACAGCTCCACGCCACCGGCGATGTAGCAGGCCGCAATGATCGCGGCCACGGCCGCACCCAACGGGTGCACCGAGACATAGCCGACACCGATCCAGCACACGGCCAGCAGGCCAGCAAGGAAGACAAGGACGTGGAAAACAGTTCTGGACATGGTGTTCCGGTCAGTGTGAGCGCAGGGCGGCAAGCAGCCCCTGGATCGGGTGGAAGCGCAGTTGCAGCTCGGCGAGCAGCAGCGTGCGCATGTCGTGGCGGAAGGACGCGCGCCAGCCGGGCTGGCCGTGCACGCGTTCGAATCGGGCACCCAGCACCGCTGGGGCGGTGGCAAGCAGGCTGTGCTCGCGCGGGCTCAAGGTCTGTTCCATCACCGCATCGACCTCGGCCAGCCGCGCCAGCTCCGGTGATGCCAGCGCCAGCTGGTCGCGCAGGCGGCCGCGCAGGCGACCGGTGGCGGTCTGGATGGCCTGCTGCAGCACGCGGTAGCGCTGCCGCAGCGAAGCGAAGTTGGGTGCCGCAGCGGCCTCGGCCAGGTCCAGCAAGCGCTCGGCCTCGGCATCCTCGCTCAGCGAGGCCAACAGGCTCGCTTCGGCCTGGGCGCAGTCGGCCAGCAGATCATCCAGCGCTTCGGCGGCCTCGGCCGGTTCAGCCAGGCGGCCATCGAGCGCCCCCGCAAGGGCCACGGCACGGCTCCAGTCCACCCACTGACCGAGGCGATCGGTCAGGGCGGGACTGGAGGCCGGCATCGCGCCGTCGCTGAGACGGGCGAGCAGACGGAGGAAGTCCGGTCCACCCAGGACCGGCTGCGCTGCGTTCGCCATCAAGGGGGTGGGGGCCAAAAACCATTGATTTTACAACCAGATGAGGGCGACCGTATGAAGGCGGGGCGGAGGGGCAGCAACGATCGGGCCACAGGGCTTAAAATGGTCGGCTGTACCACCGCACCCCGACTTCTGGAGCTTGAGATGACCGTTGCGCAGTTCTACCCGATCGGCACCCCCGGACAGCCCTGGGGCGACGCCGAACGAGCGCAGTGGCGGGCCCGCCAGCAGCGGCAGCGCAGCTACCACGAGGACGTGGTGACCGCGCTGGAACGGCTGGACGAGCGCTTCGACGTGGTGCAGTACGGCCAGCTGGACTACGCCCCGGACCACTACCCGCTGTTTGCGGTGGTGAACCACGACTGGAACCCGGCCCTGCCGACCGCGCTGGTCACCGGCGGCGTGCATGGCTATGAAACCAGCGGCGTGCATGGCGCCCTGCAGTTCCTGGAACAGCATGCCGAGCGTTACCTGGGCCGCTTCAACCTGATCGTGGCCCCGTGCGTGAGCCCGTGGGGCTACGAGCGCATCCAGCGCTGGAATCCCAATGCCATCGACCCCAACCGTAGTTTCCGTGACGGCGGCCTGATCGAGGAAGCTGCCTCGCTGATGCGCTGGGTGGCCGAACGCAAGGCCAACATCCGCGTCCACCTGGACCTGCACGAGACCACCGACAGCGACCTGCACGAGTTCGACCCGGCCCGTTGCGCCCGCGATGGCAAGCCGTTCGAGCGCGACACCATTCCCGATGGCTTCTATGTGATCGGCAACAGCGAAGACCCGCAGCACGAATTCCAGAAGGCGCTGATCGCCGCCGTGGCCCCGATCACCCACATTGCCCCGGCCGACGCCGAAGGCAATCTGGTGGGCATGCCGCTGCAGTCGCTGGGCGTGGTGTGGGGCGAGTCGCGTTCCATCGGTGCATGTGCTGGCTTCACCGATGCGCTGTATGCCACCACCACCGAGGTGTACCCGGACAGCCCGCGCACCAACCCGCAGGAATGCAACGACGCCCAGGTGGCAGCGGTGTGTGCGGGGTTGGATTTCGCCCTGGCGCACTGAGCGTGACGCGGTCGAGCCGAGGCAGGCCTGGCTCGCCGCCCCCTGTGCGCCCGGTCTGCTGCTCAGGTGTGCAGGATCAATGGATCGAATCACATGGCCAACATCAACCATTTGTCCAGCGAACCGCCTGCGGGCGGCTTGGCTTGCCCGCCTGAAAAAGCGGGGACCGTGGGCCTGGTCTATGTGGCCGATGGCGAGGAAGGCCCGATGGCGGCCGCCGCTGCCGGACAGCGCGTCGATCGCCCGGGCGACCGCCCGCCGTGGATCGTTGTCGATCACCATGCGCATTCGGTGATCGTTGCGAAATGGCCGGGCAGGCTGTTGAAGGTCCGCGTACTGCGTTCGGCAGCCGAGCAGCCGCTCGTCCACGCCGGCTACACCCGTGCGACTGCAGTGGATGTTCTGGAGGCGCTGCCGTTGGCGATGCTTTTCGGTAGCAGCGGCGAAGCCGTCGTTGAATTGCTGAACGCTATTCCGGGTCTTTCGGTAACAGTGATCGCCGCTCTGGGCGAGCAGGTCGATGCGCAGGCAGCGGCTGTACACAATGCGGCCTGGGATAGATGGCTTGCCCGCGTTGACCCCGGCTCGCCGTTCATCGGCGAGGAGCATGCCGGCGTCCTCGCAATGGGGGCGCATGCGTCCCGGTCGCCGGTGGGCGCCGCGCCCTCGATCCTGCACGCCGTGTTGCGCAGGCACGCACGCGACACGGCGGGGGAGGGCGCGTTCATCGAAGACGAGGGAGAGCCCGTGTTCAACGCCAGCTGGTCACGGGCGGCCGCCTGCCTGCAGCATGCGCTGATCGGCGTCGGTGCGGAGGAGTCGCTGCTCACTGCCGCCGAGCGCGCCGTTCTTGTCCGTGCCTGGAAAGGCACAAGGCGTGCTCCCACTCCCTAGCGCCGGCGCACGGAAGAATGCGTTGTTTGTTCAAGCGCCGGTGCGGGCGTTGCGCGATGATGGCGCTGGTTCCAGGCAAGCAGGACTGCCGTGCTCGATTCGAGACCCCCCGCCTTTCCCGCTACGCCCTCGCCGCGGCGCTGCATCATCAGTGGTGAGCGACGGCAACGCAGCGCACCACCGCAGGGGCGATCCGATGTGATCACCTTTCCTTCGCTTTCATCTCTGGCGGCGGTGCTCTGTGATGAGAATCGTGAACTTCTGCGCACCCTGCACAAGCTGCAGCCGCGCTCGCTCACCGAACTGTCCGGAATCTGTGGTCGAAAGGTGGCGAGTCTGTCGCGCACGCTCCGGCTCATGGAGGGTTACGGCCTGGTCGAGCTGCGACGGGTCGGGGCAAGGGTCAGGCCGCTGGCGCTTGTGACGACGTTTGTCGTGGTGCTGGATTGAGCCGGGGGCGGAAGCGCGATCGATGACGTTCCGCTACTGCACTATAGTAGTCCTGCGCCCGTCCCGGCCCGGGAAACCAAAGGGCAACAACTGAGGCGCAGGCTTCCGATACCCGGATTCTCTGGCCGAGGTCTCGTATCGAAATGGGGACTCGCCTCTGGGAGGAGGGATGCGCTATCTGGTTGATCTGGACGTAACAACCCATCTGGCCGCTGGGCGCGACATTGAACAGCTTCTCCCTGAGCGATATGAGATGGATCAGCTTGTGATTCGCTATGTCTCCATCGAGCGCAACAAGCCCAGTTCCTGGAGGGTTCGCCTTTGCGAGGTCCTTGACAACGGAACCCCCGGGTTCATCGATGTATACGAATTCGAGCCAGTGGATCCTGATCTTCCATTCGGAGACGAATGGATGTTTGATTCCATTGAGAGTGCTTTGAAGTTCGCGGGGAACACTCTGAAAGCACGTCATGACCGCTATGTAAATCAGGGTTTGATCCAGGATGAGTTCAAGGACCGATACCATCCGGAATGGTGATCTTCCAGGTATGGAAATGGCAGGTCTCTGGCCTGGGGCCGGCGGGGCATTGGGCTGCTGGTTGACAATGAAAGAGGACTCAAGCCATTTACACCTTCAATGCCAGTGTTGTTTTTATAGAAGATGACAGCCACTGCCTTGTTGTTGGGCTTGCAGATGGCGCTGATGATCCGTCCCACTACCTGATTCTGCAGAGCAGCAGGGATTTTGACGAGCAGGACATCAGACTCGGCATGGATCGCCTCCATCTCGAGATTGGCGGTGCGCTTCAACCCTGCTACGGCGGATTGGAAAGCGTGGTTCTGCGTGAAGTGTCCCTCGAGTTGTTGATTTCTGGGGAGGCACGAAAGAAGCTTGGAATCGGTGGTGCAATTGAAGTGGTGTTGACGGATGTGAGCTGCCGGGCGCGGCTTGACGTGGCGTTGGCTCAGATGTGTGCGGCGAATGGTGTGCCGTTCGTTGCGGAGAGAAAATGACTCTGTTGCGCCGTGGTGACAAGCGAGGTTTTGCTGAGCAGGTTCAGGGAAGTTCTTTTACAGCAGCAGGGTCCGGCATTGACAGCAAGGATGCGACGTAAGAGCCATGATCAGAAAATATTTCAAGCATTGGGCTGAATCGATCCTTGGGGAGGGCATCATCCTTCTTGAGGCAGTAGATGATGAGGTCACCAGGCAAGTGGAGATCTACGGCGAGACGATCATCTGGTGTGACAGGATGGGGCAAAGCGATGATCGCTTCATGCTGGCCGACCAGCCTTTGTCCAACCTTGGCCTGGGGCCGGAGGATGAAGTGGCCGAGTCGGATTTTGAGGCGGCATGGGCAACCGCAAGGGGCTCGCGGTGATGCCGGTGAGTCTTGTGCGCGGTGACGTGCCTGGGGGCGAACTGCGTGCCGAGAACCTGACAGGCTTCTTGCATTGCCAGAGGCTCTAGCGTGGAGGTTTCCGCGGTCTACGTAGATCTTGAATACTATGGTTTCCCCTTGCGAGCGCGCGTTCGCTACCAGCTCGCGTCCAACTATCTTTCCCTTTTCATCTCTGATTGGTTGAAGGAGCGAAGGCTGGATCTGGGGGCATTCAACCGATTCGTATTCGTTGAGGGGTCCCGGGTGGATATGCAGATCGTGGGAGACCGTGCGTTCGCGGTGGGTACTTCCGAGACAGTCAACGCGGCAGGGGCATCGCTCATTTCCGAAAGGTGCCTTCATTCCGACGTGGATGTTCACAGCTATTTCGTCGGTAAGTATCTGGAAGGTTTCAAGCGTGTTGATGAGTACTTCGGGCTCTCACTGTCGGCTCCACTCGCCGAAGCAATCGCGGTGAACGTCTCGCCGGGTCTGGCCTACGAGACGCCCGCAGGAGGGCACGAACTGCGTGCTGGAAGGTTGCGCCTGTTCCACCGCTATACCACTGAGCGCTACCAGCTTGTCGCTGCGGAGTCTGGGCCTCAGAAGGGGGACTCGGAATCTGAATTCATACTCATGGAACTGATCCCCGATCCGTTCAAGGTGCACTACCACGTCTCAACGATTACTGTCGATGGAAGGCGCGTCACCATTGCCAACAAGACCGGCAGCGAAGTTGTTGTGAAGGAACTATAGGTGCCGGGCCGCGCAGCCTCGCGGCGCGGATTTGCAGGCCAGGCGATGTGATCGAAGGCCAAAGGTACCTGACGGCTGTTCATCAGAAGGTACCCGGCTGGTCAGTGCCGGCTTCTGGCACTGCGTCCGGCGCGGCCCATCCCCCGCCCAGCGCCAGGAACAGATCTACCTGACGGTCCACCCGCTGCGCACGCGACGCTGCGAGTGCGGATTCTGCATCGGCGAGCGCGGCCTCGGCAGACAGCACATCGAGGAAGCCGATCCTGCCGAACCGGTACAGCTGCCCGGCCTGGCCGCTCGCACGTGCCGCGTCGTCGCGGGCCAGGGCAAGGCTGCGCTCGCGATCGATCTCCTGTGCATACGCCGACAGCGCGGTTTCGGTCTGCCGCAACGCGTCCAACACCGCGCCATCGAACGATGCCAATGCAGCATCGGCGTTGGCCCCGGCAGCGTCGATCCGTGCGTGGGTCGCGCGGCGGTTCGGCCAGCGCCACGACAGCAGTGGTCCGATGGAAGCGCCGATGCTGTCGCTGCCCAGCAGCTTCTTGAGTGAACCTGCCATGCCAGCGGACGCGCCGATACTCACCTGTGGATACAGCGCCGCCGTTTCCACGCCGATCATTGCAGTGGCGGCCGCCAGGCTGCGCTCCGCCGCACGGATATCCGGGCGACGCTGGATCAGCTGGCTGCCATCGCCGACAGGAATCAGCTGCTGCAGGCGCGGCGGTTGTTGGCAGTTGGCGACGTCCTGCGGGTAGTCCGCTGGTAGTCGGCCCATCAGCGCTGCCAGTTCGAACAGAGCTGCCTGCCGCTCGGCAACCAGATGCGGCACCGCCGCGGCGCTGCGGTTGACCGCGGCGCGCGCCCGGCTCACGTCAAATTCGGTTCCGCGTCCGCCGTTGGCCAAGCGGGTGGTGGCGTCCAACGTGGCGCGCTGCGTAGCGAGCACCCGCTGCGTCGCCGCCAGGGTGAGGTTGGTCGAACAGATGCCAACATACGCGCGGGTGACGGCGGCGGCGACAACCACCCGCACCTGGTCGCGCGCTGCAGCGACGGCCTCTGCATCCGCGCTGGCTGCTTCAATACCGCGGCGGATGCCACCGGCCAGATCCAGCGGGTAGGACAGGTGGATGCCGAGCGCGTACACCTGCGGTGGCGAGGAAGGCGAGGTGTATCCCCCGGCGCGGGCCAGCGTGGCCGATGTGTCGGCGTCGGTGCCTACCGAGCCCTCGGCCCGGACCTGCAGCACCAGCGCCGTGGCGCGGCGCAGGTTGGCGTCAGCCGCGAGCAGATCGGTGTTGGCCCGCAGCGCTTCGCTGACGTAGGCATTGAGTCGTGGATCGTCGTACAGCTGCCACCAGCGGTCCGGCGGCTCGGCCTGTGTGTAGGCTGCCTCGTGGCTCGATACGAATGCGCGGCGGGCTGCCGGGGCGGCGGCGACCGCGTTGGCCGGAAGTGTGTAGTCGGGGCCGGACACGCAGCCGGCCAGCGACAGTGCACAGGCGAGCACACCCACACGTGATGCGTTGCCGATCACTTGCAGGCTCCCGGCGCGCGCGGAGTGATGGTCACGCTGGCGGTTCTGCCGACGATCAGGCGGGTGTCCGGCGCCACGTCATCCAGGCGGATGCGGACCGGTATCCGCTGCGCCAGCCGCACCCAGGTATAGGTCGACGCGACCGACGGCAGCAGGTTGTGGGTGCTTGAGCGCTGGTCGTCGGCGATGCCGGCAGCGATGCTCTCCACATGCCCACGCACGTCGCGGCCATCGCCCATCAGGCGGGCGACTGCGGCATCGCCCTCGTTGATGCAGTTGAGCTTGGTTTCCTCGAAATAGCCTTCGACCCTCACGCTGCTGCTGTCGATCAGGGCCAGGGCCTGCGCGCCCGGCTGCAGGAAGTCACCCGGATGGAGATCAAGATTGGTGACGGTGCCATCGGCGCCGGCGCGCACTTCGGTGCGCTGCACGTTCAACAGTGCGACCCGCCGCTCCGCACGGGCCTGCGCCAGACCGGCCACTTCGGTATCGACCTTGGCCGCATTGCGCTCGCGTGTCTCCGAGGCGACAAGGTTGCCCAGCGCCAGATCCCGTTTCGATTCGCGGCGGGCAAGGGTAAGCGTGGCCTGCGCGCTGCTCACAGCGGCATCGGCCTTCTCCAGCGCGGCCGCGTAGCGCGGTTGGTCCAGCACCAGCAGCAGCTGCCCGGCTTTCACCCGCTGGTTGTCCTGCACCAGCACCTGGGTGACCAGTCCGCCCATGTCCGACGCCACGCGGATCACATCCGCGCGTACCCGGCCATCGCGCGTCCAGGGCTGCGTTTCGTATCGGCTCCACAGGGACAGGGCCGCAATGACGGCGACGCCGAACAGGCAGAGCGTTGCGCTCCAGCGGCCAAGGACACTCAGCACGTGTTTCATTTCAGTTTCTCGAACAGGGGCGCGAGCTGGATCAACAGCTCCGCCAGGATCACGAATAGCGAAAGGCCCACCAGCGGGCGATAGGCGAACAGCCGGTACAGCCCGAGGCTTGCCAGCAGCCGCGAGGCCATCATCGACAGGGCCAACGCGATGAGCGCCACCGCCAGCAGGCCGGGAACGAAGACGCCATCGATGGAGATATCGGAGAACATCGCATCAGTCCTCATGAGCGAGCAGGTCGCGGCGCAGGCCGGAAAGCAGTGCAAGAACATGCTCGGTTCCGGGCGCGCTGCCAGTGCTGACGGCGTCGCGTGTGCGTTCGAGCGATTCCAGCAGCGGCGCATTCACCAGGCGCGGAGTGGGAGTGCGGAAGTGGGCGGTGGCCCTGTGCATCAGCAGCGCATGACACTCGCGGCTGCTCCGGTCCTTGAGCGTCCTGCCGATCACGCGTAGTTCGGCCACAGCACTGGCCGCGCGCATGTCTGCAAACATCGTCCGCAATGTGCGGGCTGCATCCGGATGGCCGCGCAGGCGAGGAGCAAGCAGCGCAAGCCGATCCACCATGCGGCTGGTCCAGTCGCTGGCGTTTCGCACCTGCCCGGCCGCCCGACGCGCGATGTCCCGCCTGATCACGTCCTGCAAGCGCGCGCGGCTGCGATTGCTGTCCAGGGTCTGCAACAGCGACATGCTGCACAGCGCCGCCGCCGTGCCGACGAACAGCGCGACGCCGCTGTTGAGCGCCCCCACGATGTTGCTGGCATTGGTCGCGCCCAATCCTGCAATGAGCGGGAAGGTGAGCACCACGCCCAACGCCGCCATGATGAAAGGCGGGCGGGCGAGGAACGAGCCACACAGCAGCAGCGCGGGCGCCAGCGCCATGGCCAGGCCGACGAAATCGGACAGGCCCGGAAAGATCACCAGCGCGTAGATCAGCCCAATGACCACGCCGATGGTCGACCCGAGCAGGTAGCGCATGACATGCCCGGCAGGTGCCTCGGCGGTCCCGAACAACACGCAGGCGGTGCCGATGATGGAGACGGCGGTTGCACCATCGGACCACGCGGTAGCGATCCACAGCGCGCAGCTCAGTACGATGCCGACGAAAGCACCCAAAGCGCTGCGCAGGGCGACCCGGTGATCACGATGCAGCACATGGCCGTTCGCCTTGCTGGCGAGGTGCACGGGCACACGCCGGCGCCAGTCCGGGCGGGCGGCGTGCAGCTGCTCTTCCAGCAGCCGGCAGTCGTGGTGCGCAGCATCGAGTTCGGCCTGACGTGTGCAAAGCGCTGCGCGCAGCAGGTCCGGCCATGCTGCGTCTGCCGTACCAACAGGATGTGCGCGCAGCTGGGCCAGTGACTCGTCCACGGCGCTGGACAGCATCAGCACATCAAGCATCCGGTCATGCAGTGCGCGCAGGATCTGCACCTGGGCAACGCCGTGCGCGCTGTCGAACGGCAGGTGGATGGACAGGGTGTGCAGTTCGAGCAGGTCCGCGGCTACCTTGGAGCGATCCTCCGCCAGTTCCGTGTCCCTGGCGCCTGCGCGCATGTCCTGCGTCCAGCGTTCCGCATCGCCGAGAATCGAGGCCACACGCGCGTGCACACGCGGCGAAACCCGGCGCGGCAGCAACAGCCCGTGGACCAGCGTCGCCGCAAGAATGCCGATGGAGATTTCCTGCACGCGGGTGATGGCAATGGTGAAGACGTCACCGGGCACCATCACCGCCGGGAAGCCGATCAGGCTGGTGGTGTACCCGGCCAGCAGGAAGGCATACGCACGCGGTGTGCGGTCGAGCATGGCCAGGTACAGGCACAGGCCCATCCAGGCCGCCAGCACCACGCTCAGCACCAAGGGCGCGTTGGCGAACCGCGGCACCAGCAGCACCGTAGCAACCGCGCCGCCGACGGTTCCCAACAGGCGGAACAGGCCCCGGCTGAGCGTGGCGCCGGACATCGGCTGCGACACCAGATAGACCGTGCCGATCACCCAGAATGGGCGGGTCAGGCCGATGCGCAGCGAGACATACAGCCCGAGGATCGCGGCGAGCAGGCACTTGAGCGAGAACAGCACCGCTTCGCGGTCGACCTTCAATGCGGGCGACGTCAGCAGCGCGCTGGGGCGCGAAAGCCAGGGAAGGGTAGGGGCGGGAATCTGCATGCCGCCATCGTATTCAGCGAGGACCGCAGCCGAATTTCGCTAGAATGTCAGTCTATCGCTGAATCTGGTCATTGAGAATGACTCGCATTTCGCTGCCTGGCTTTGATCTTGACCCGGACGCGACGGATCGGCCTGCAGTGGCCAGCCGCCTGCAGGTGGCCGACCATGATGCCGAGATTCCGGTCCACGACCACCGCAAGGGACAGCTGATCCTGGCGCTTCATGGCGCGGTGACCTGCGAGGTGGCCAACGCCCTGTGGATCGTGCCGCCGCAGTGCGGCGTGTGGATTCCCGGCAGCCTGCCGCACAGCAACCGCGCGACCGCCAACGCGCGTCTGTGCTATCTGTTCGTCGAGCCGGGCGTGGTCGATCTGCCGCTGCACTGTGTGACGCTGTCGATCTCACCGATGGTGCGCGAGATGATCCTGCACCTGGCCGATGTGCCGCAGGACTACCCGCGCGGCGGGCACATCGAGCGGCTGGCCCGTGTGCTGCTGGACGAACTGGTGCAGATGCCGGCAGAGCGGCTGTACCTGCCGGTGAGCGATCACCCCAAGATCCGTGCGCTGGCTGCGGCGCTGTCGGCCAATCCGGCCGACCGCAGCACCATCAGTGAATGGGCCAAACGCCTGGCGCTGGGCGAGCGCACCTTGACGCGCCTGATTGATCGGGAAACCGGTCTGTCGTTCGGGCGCTGGCGGCAGCAACTGCACCTGCTGGTTGCGATTCGCGAGCTTGCCGGCGGCGCGGCGGTGCAGCGGGTTTCTGAAACCCTGGGCTATGAATCGGTGACGGCGTTCATCACGATGTTCAAGAAAGCGCTGGGGCAGTCGCCTACGCGGTATTTTGCCGCGCGGCTGCGGAATCAGGATTCTGCTGCTCGTGGCGGTTTACGTTGACTGGCTGACGTTGACTGGCTGAAAGGAAGTATCAGCTCTCCGCGGAACTGCGTTTGTCGCGTATCGAATAAATCACTGAAAATATCTTCCAGCCTTGCTCGGTGCGGACCAGTGGGCGCAGCGGCAAAGCCGCGGAGGCGGGGAGCCGCGGAGCTTGCAGGGCCTAGGCACTGTCTCTCGCCACGTGCTTGGCCGGACGATTTCCACCGGGGGGAGGAGGGGTGTGAAGCAGAAGGGCATTAGGCGGGCGCGGGACCGAGGGCATTCGGCTCAGCGGTGGCTTTTGAGGCTTCCATGTTTATCGAGTGGGCGATTTGCCGATGCCTGATGCGCTGACCGCTGACCGCAGATTCGCTCAGGGATATCGTGCTGAAGAGCAAATGGGAAAGTCAGGGCGCCTTCGAATCGGATTATTTGAAATAGCCTTCGGAATGTGATCCGCGCCTCAATCTGCGTATTGAGGAGAGGCGCTCGTTGCGGTTAAATGTGCCGCCGATACGCGATTCTTAAACGTTCAATTTCCAGATTTCGTGAAATCCAAGGAATGGAGAGTGGTTGTGAAAGGACGAGGAAGATTGTTCGATAATTTCTTGCGCATGCTATCCGGTGGACTTCTACTGGTCACATGCGTGCTTCCTGCATGCGCTTTAGCGGCAGATGAGGTTGAGAAGCGATGGTACGCGTATGAGCCTGCTGGTCATGACGCTGAGCGGGGAGCGCAAGTTGAGATCGAGGCAGTGTTCAAGGGTTTTCAGGTATTTGGATCCTTCGGCTTTGAAGTCGCCAGTCAGTCTGTTGTGGGTGAGAAGCTTGTTTCACACTACACAATCAAGCCTGGTCCGTTGACCACTACGGAATGGCGCTACTTCTATAATGGGGAGGTGCCGGACGTATCTGCAGCGATAGCCGCTCTTGTGGCAAGGAATCGTGCGGAGAATCCCGACTGCGTGGTCGAACCAGGAACGCTCCAGGAATGGAGCGGCTGGGCGCCCGGGCCCGACGGGAATTTTCGCGACGAAGAGGCCAGGGTTCCGCTGACGCTCTACTGCGCAGTAGACGAGCCTCCCTCGCAAACCTACGACACCGTCTCACGATCGCGGGATATCTACTGCCCGAACTCCTTGGTGATGGAGTGGTCGGAGTCGCAGCAGAGGTGCGTGGGCGCCTCTGTTTTCGGGAATTACGCGTACTGGACGACGGCGTTGCCTGAACAATGCGACAACGTTGGAAATCCCTGTGATCCGACCACCGGTGACAAGCTGGAAACCGAGGTGGACCTCGATGCCGGGTGGATTCGCTTCTCACGCCACTATCACTCGTCGTCCAGCATTGCACGTGGCCCGTTCGGTCACAACTGGACGCATTCACATAACGTCCATCTTTCCGTGGGCCCTGATCTATCGGTTTATCCGCCCGTTTCAGACATTCATATTGGCCTGATCAATGGCGACGGAACGCATGTTGCGTTCGAGCAGGTCGGGCAGATCTATGAGGCGGTCGATGGTAGCGGCGATAGAGCTGTCCAGCAGGCAGGGCAGTGGGTTGTCCATCGCGAAGATGAGGTGCTGCGGTTCAACGCGAATGGGCAGCTTCTGGCTCGTCTATTTGACGACGGTACATCGCTTGCGTACAGCTATGACGGTTTCAGTCGATTGGCGTCGATCACGCACTCTACGGGTCGGAGGATTGAGCTCGCCTATCTGTCTGAATTCGATGACCGGGTCGCTGGCCTGTCGATCAATGGTCGACCATATGTGGTCTATCACTATGGCAGCAACGAGCAGTTGACATTGGTTGACTATGTGGACGGCGGCGATCGAATCTACCACTACGAGAACGCTCAGTTCCCCTCCCATCTCACGGGAGTAACGGCGGAAGACGGAGGTCGCTATAGTTGGGTTGCCTACGATTCGAAGGGGCGGGTGATCTGCAGCCAGCATGGCGCGGCCTGCGATTCTCAATCGGTCGGCATTGACGGCGTCCTGCTGAGTTACGCGGCTGATGGCACGACGACTGTCACGGATGCGTTGGGTAAGCAGGCAATCTATCAGTTGTCCAGCACCGCGAGTGGACTTGGGAGAAAGGTAACGGGGCTGACCGACTCCCAGGGAACCATCAGCCGCGCCTACTATGATCGTAGTGTAGACTTCCGTCGCCGACTGGATACCTATACTGATCGTCGCGGCATCCAGACCAAGCATGCCTACGCAGAAAGCACCGATCCGGTGAGTGGCCGTGCGGTCAACATCCATACGATGACCGAAGCCGTCGGTCTGCCCGAGCAGCGCGTGGTAACCACCACACGCGACGTAGAGACCAATGCGGTGCTTGCTACCCGGGTCGGCAAGCGTGAAACCCGCGCCACCTATAACGCGCGCCGCCAGCCCACGGCCATCACGGTATCTGATATCGATTCTGGTCACACGCGCACCACCCTCTACAGCTACTGCGAAGCTGCGGATCTGGTCGCAGCGGGCAGCTGCCCGGTGGAGGGCCTGCTGAAGGGTGTGGACGGTCCGCGTACCGATGTGGCCGATACCGTTACCTATGCCTACTACCCGGCGGATGACGCAGGGTGCCCGACCGGGGGGGGCTGCACCTACCGCAAGGGAGATCTGCGCAGCGTCACCAATGCACTCGGTCAGACGGTCGAGACCTTGGCCTACGACGCATTCGGACGGCCGTTGTCGTTGAAGGACGCCAACGGCGTGGTCACCGATTACACCTACCATCCTCGTGGCTGGCCCACCTCGGTGACCGTACGCGGAGCCACCACCGCCGAGGATCGATCCACCCAGATCAGCTACTGGCCCACCGGCCAGGTGCAGCAGATCACCGAGCCGGATGGCGGCAGCGTGACCTACGTGTATGACGCAGCACTGCGACTGACCGATATCGAGGACAACGCGGGCAACACCATTCACTACACGCTGGACAATGCCGGCAATCGATTGAAGGAGGACACCCTGGATGCGGGCGGCACCCTGCGCCGCACCCTGGCACGCACCTTCAACACGATTGGCCAGCTTACGGCGCTGAAGGACGCCGGCAACCACGCTACCGGCTTCACCTACGATGCCAACGGCAACCCGCAGACGGTGACCGACGCCCTGCAGCGCGTCTCCAGCCAGCAGTACGACCCGCTGAACCGGCTTGCTCGGACGCTGCAGGACGTGGACGGCGTGGCAGCGGAAATCCGCAGCCAGTACAACGCGCTGGACCAGGTCACCCAGGTAACCGACCCGAAGGGCCTGCACACCACCTACGCCTACAACGGCTTTGGCGATCTGACCGGCCAGGTCAGCCCGGACAGTGGCGCCAGCAGCTTCACCGTGGATGCGGCAGGCAACCGCAAGACCGCCACCGACGCGCGCGGTATCACTGCCACCTATCACTACGATGCACTCAACCGCCTGACTGGTATTGCCTATCCGGACCCCAATCTGGACGTGGGCTACAGCTATGACGGGGTACCGGCTGCCTGTGCCGCCGACGAGCGCTTTGCCAAGGGTCGCCTGGGGCAGGTGCTGCATGCCAATGGCAGCACCCAGTACTGCCATGACCGCTTCGGTCAGATCACCCGCAAAGTGCAGACCGTCAACGGTGTCGCCAGTACGCTGCGCTACGCCTACAGCAAGTCGGGCCGCCTGACGGTGTTGACTTACCCGGACGGCAGCGTGGCCGACTACGTGCGCGATACCCAGGGGCGCATCAGCGAGATCGGCCTGACCCGCCATGGGCAGTCGCGGCAGATCGTGGTGAACAACGTGACCTACGCGGCCTTCGGCCCGGCGACAGGGTGGACCTACGGCAACGGCCGCCAGTTGCAGCGCCCGCTGGACCTGGACTACCGTCCGCAGGCCTTGCATGACCCGGCGGCAGGCGGCCTGTCGCTGGGCTACGGCTATGACCCGGTCGGTTCGATCACCGAGCTGAAGAACGGCGCAGGGTCCGAAGTGCTGGCCAAGTACGCCTACGACGCGCTGGGTCGCCTGACCCAGACCCAGGACGGCGCGACCGGCACGCCGATCGAAACCTACGGCTACGACGCTACCGGTAACCGCACCTCGCTGACCACTTCGGCAGGAACTGCCAACTACACCTATCTGGCCACCAGCCACCGGCTTACGGTGGTCGATGGTGAGCCACGCAATCATGATGCGGCAGGCAACACCACCAGCATTGGCAGCAAGATGTTCACCTACAACGATGCCAACCGCATGAACGCGGTGAAGCAGGGCAACGCCACACTGGAGAGCTACGGCTACAACCATCGCGGCGAGCGCGTGCTGCGTACCCCGGCCGGTGGTGCGGCTCAGATCACGTTGTACGACGAAGCAGGGCAGTGGCTGGGCAACTATTCGGCCACGGGCCAGGCGCAGCAGCAGGCGATCTGGCTGGACTACTATCCGGTGGCGTTGATCAATCTGCCGAGCAGCGGCGTGCCGGAGCTGGCCTACGTCCAGCCGGATCATTTGGGTACGCCGCGTGTTGTGATCGACTCTGCGCGCGATGTCGCGATCTGGGAGTGGAGCAACAAGAGCGAGGCTTTTGGCGATCAGGCGCCGGCCAATGATCCAGATGGCGATGGCGTAGCTTTTGAGCTCTCGCTGCGCTTCCCGGGGCAGCAGGCGACGGATGCGAGTGGGCTGTTCTACAACAATCAGCGAGAGTACGACCCAAGGGTTGGAAGGTACTCGCAGAGTGATCCTCTCGGTCTAAGCGCCGGTATCAGTTCGTACGGCTACGCTGAAGCGAACTCCCTCTCATTGTCTGACCCATACGGGCTTCAGGTCGTTGGAAGTCCGCGAGAGATGATGAATCCAACTACGGAAGAGCAGGCTAGATTTGTTCTGCCGCTTCTGGCAGACATCACGCCAGTGCTGGGCGATCTGCGCGCCTTCGGTGAATTCTGTGAGTCTCCTACGGCCGGGAATTTTGCAATCCTGGCAAGCGGAGCACTTGGACCAATTGGTAAGATATCTTCGAAAGTTGGCCGAAGCGGGATAAGAGCAGTCTCTGCCGCGCGGAAGTCCAGTGATGTCATTCATGTTACAAAGTCCGGGGTCGCTCTACCTGCGGGCGGAAAGCACGCGATTCCGAGCCATTACATTCAAAATCCCCGCAGGCCCGGGAGCTTTGGCGAGATGGTGGGAGGGAAGTACCAGGAGCGGCTTCGTATAGATCCGGCCACCCCCCCGGGAACCAAGGGGCCAAATTACTCTCACTACCACTTGGATCAGAGGCGCGAGCATTTCAGCCCTGCGCCGGGAGATCGAGACCCAGGATTCTAGCCCATGAATGAAGATTTCAATTCTCTCGATTGGTGTGATGCCACCCTGCTGGGAGTGAATATAGATAGAAGCGAACCAGGCACCCGTGATGAGGTGCGCGTTGAAGTGCGATGGCCGGATGGGCGAGAGGGAGCAGTTCGTTTCTCGGATGCCTATGGTTGTTCTGCTGTCATGAATTTTGGCGTGCTGGGTGAAGAGGGGATAGAGTTCGCCGTGATCGACGACGACGAGCCAGGCCTTAGAGATCTTCTCGATCATTGGGACGCAGTTGGATATCCGTTGTCTGGGGTCAGGTGCTATCGCATCGAGATGAGTTCAACCGGAAGCGTCATCCTCATCTACGCAAAGACATGGCAGGTTGAGAACCTGCGGATGGTGGATGCGGTGCTCTGAAGAACTTTCGTGCACAAACTTCTAACCTTCAACGAGGCGTATTTCATCCACGATATGCTGCCTGAGACGAACGTACAGTCCACGCGATCGTTGAAGGATCTGGCCGTCGCCCAGGTGGAGGACGTGGATGTCGTTGGTTTCGCGGCGTGCTGTTCCTGTCCAGCATGACCCGGCTCTTCGAATGTGGTGTTGTCACCACAATGCTTGCCGATGCGGATCGGATGCCGGTAATTGGCACCCTGTTTGTTGACGATCACGATCAGCGCTTCGAGCTTGAATTGTGAATGGTGGACTTCTCACCGATCATCGATATCGATCCGAGCAGCGCTTTCAGCGGGCACTGACGCCTGCTGAAAGCGCTCTTCGCTGAAGCGTTGCGCGTGGCAATCACCCCTCCACCTGCAACCGCCCCACAGCCTGCGCACTCAACGCCAGGCACGCCAGCATCAGCCCTTCCATCACCCGGTCGCCCACATAGTCCTCGGGCTCGCCGTTCTGCCGGGTCCGCTCTGCCGCCAGCAGCACCTCCTGTACCACCCGCAGCCCGGCCAATGCGCAATCCGCATCGGCGAGCGCCATGCAGCGCCCGGGCAACTGATGCCGCTCAGGCCAGGGCTGCCCGTCGGCCGCAGCGCCTTTGCCGATGCGCTTCAGGTTGGCAATCAGGGTATGCGCATCCGCACAGGGCACAGCCTCTGCCAGGTCATCGGCGTTGGCCGGGTCACGGTAGGCGTGCAGGTGGGGAAGGTCAGATCCGTTCATGGCGAGGCTCCGTGCAAGGCAATCGGTAGCCGCCACGCAAGAGGTGGCGGACGGTACGTGGTTCGAATCCGGGTTGACCTCAAGCCGGCGGGCGCGAACGCCCCCACGCACCGCCCGCCATAGCCGGCAGACGGATTGCCAGCCGGCGCCACGGAATGTGGACGCCGGCTGGCAAGCGCAATCACTCAAGGTCAACACGGGATTCGAAACCCGGCCACCCGTTTTCGGTGGCACGCCATCTGAGCCCGCGTCGCTGTGCAATGCCAATCAGAAGAGTTGCAAATAGCTCACGATTGGAGACGCTTTCGGCATTGAACCACGCTGTTAAGTACTGGCAGCGCTGGCTGCCGCGTTGGTCCACTGCGACCAGGCAATCTGCGACAGGCGTCGTGGTTGGGTGCATGGAGAGAGCAGGGCGGCCGGGGCGAAGGCGACATGACAGTGAACCCGGATGCATTCCGCCGGGCACGACCCGGCGCTTCCGATTGCGTCGTGCCTTGACGTTCCCAGCCACCGAGCGCAGGCTTGCCCAGCACGTTTCCTAAACACAAAGGAGACTTATGACAGCCACCGCGTCTCTGCACCCCACGCCCGACACCCAAGGCCGTTCACGCCTCTGGAACGTCTTCTGGCTGCAAGGGGTCATTCCCAGCAACATTCTCTGGGCCGTTGCCCTCTGGGCCCTGGCCAACCAGCGCACCACGCTGGTGCTGGCGGTGTTCGCCGTACTGCTGCTCTATACCGGCTGGATCATCCCCGCGGTCTGGCGCGCAGCACCGACCGCGCGCACCCCGAACCTGGGCGTTGCCGCGCGCGGGCTGACCGTGGCCTGGGGCCTGAACACGGTGCTGGTGATTTTCTTCCTGACCCTGCAGCTGGTGGCTCAATAGAACTGGATCGGCTCACCGCTGCGGTCGAAGGCGGCGAAGCGGCCGATCTGGCCGTCGTTGATGGCGTTGACCATCAGCCGCAGCGGGCGGGTGGCTTCGTCGGTGGTGGGGGCGTAGCCGGCACGTCCATCCATTGCCGCCACGAACACCATGTCCCACTCCACGCCGGTGGTGCTGGATTCGATTGCCAACGCCTGGAAGCTGGGCACCTCGGCCGGCAGCTTGTCCACGCACAGCACCGGCGACAGGGTGCCGCCTTCGCGGCGGTCATGGCGGTCACGCTGGTCGTCGGTGGGCGATTCGGGCAGGTCGGCGCGGGCGAATACGAACAGCAGGCGTTGCGGTTCGGCCTGTTCGCCGGCGGCCTGCAGCAATTGCTGGAAATCGTTCATCATCATGATGGCTGTCACACGCACACGGCACGGAAAGCCGCATGCTGCCACAACGCCCGCGCGGCGTGGCCGGCGGCGATTGATTTAAGTCATCCCGTTGCCAATGCCTGCCGCGTAGGCTGGCGTCAGTCTCAGCAGGCGAGGGTATCCGGGCCGTTCCGGGCACAGGCAAGACGGTGGAACAACAAGGTGGACCAGCCATGAGCCAACTCACCGACGGATTCGGGCGCAGCTTTCCCTACCTGCGCCTGTCGTTGACCGAGGCCTGCAACTTCCGTTGCAGCTACTGCCTGCCCGATGGTTACCAGGCCGATGGCCGCCCGCGCTTCCTGGCGGTGGACGAGATCGCGCGCCTGGTGCGCGCGTTTGCCATGCTGGGGATGACCAAGATCCGTCTTACCGGTGGTGAGCCCAGCCTGCGCAAGGACCTGGACGAGATCATCGCCACGGTGGCGGCCGTGCCGGGCATCCGCAAGGTGGCCATCACTACCAACGGCACGCTGCTGCCGCGCCGCCTGCCGGGCTGGCACCGCGCCGGCCTGACCGCGCTGAACGTGAGCATGGACAGCCTGCAGCGCGAGCGCTTCAGCACCATCACCGGCCACGACCGCCTGCCGGAAATCCAGCAGGGGCTGGCGATGGCGCAGGCACTGGGCCTGCCGGCCATCAAGCTCAACGCGGTGCTGCTGCGCGGCCTGAACGACGACGAGCTGCCGCAATGGATGGACTTCCTGCGCGACCGTCCCTTCAGCGTGCGCTTCATCGAATTGATGCGTACCGGCGACAACGAAGCCTATTTCCAGCGGCACCACCTGCGTGCCGAACACGTGATCGACCAGCTGCATGCCGCCGGTTGGCATGAGCGCCCTCGCACGGCCGATGCCGGCCCGGCGCGTGAGTTCAGCCACCCGCAGCATCGAGGCACGGTGGGCATCATCGCTCCGTATTCGCGTGACTTCTGCAAGGGCTGCAACCGCCTGCGCGTGACCGCCAAGGGCGACCTGCGGCTGTGCCTGTTCGGCGAATTCGGCGTGCCGCTGCGCCCGCTGCTGCAGAGCGACAATGACCAGGACGCGCTGCTGGCACGCATCACCACACAGCTCGGCCTGAAAGCGGCCGGGCACGGATTGCATCAGGGCCAGACCGGGTTGACCCCGCACCTGGCGTCGATCGGAGGATGAGGAACACGATGAGTGGTGAATTGAACGCGGCCTTCCACATGGCCGATGTGCGCGACAAGCGCGTTACCCGCCGCCGTGCGGTGGCGGTGGGCGAGCTGCATGCCGGACCGGTGGCCTACCCGCTGATTGTCGAGCGCCGCCTGCCCAAGGGCGATGCGCTGGTGATGGCCGAGATTGCCGGCCTGCAAGGCGCAAAGATGGCCTCGATGTTGATGCCGTTGTGCCACCCGCTGCCGCTGGAGCTGGTGCAGGTGTACTGCGCGCCGGTGCCGGAACGGCAGTCGATCCGCGTGTGGTGCGAATGCGCCAGCGAGGCACGCACCGGTGTGGAGATGGAAGCACTGGCCGGAGTGAACGCGGCATTGCTGACCCTGTACGACCTGAGCAAACCGGTGGAGCCGGCACTGCGCATCGAGGGCATCCGCCTGCTGTTCAAGGAAGGCGGCAAGCGTGGCCTGTGGCTGCATCCGGATGGCATGGACGAGGGTGAGCGCGAGCGCTTCAGGCCGCGTCCGCCGAAGGGCTTGAACGGTGCTGCCTGCGCGGTGATCACCCTGAGCGATCGAGCGAGCGAGGGCACGTATGCCGACGAGTCCGGGCCGAAGCTGGTGAGCGGGCTGCAGTCGCTCGGTGGCGAGGTGGTGGCTGCCGAGGTACTGCCCGATGGCGTCGAACCGCTTGCAGGTCGCCTGCGTGCGCTGGCGGGCGAGGGCGTACGCCTGTGCCTGTGTACCGGCGGCACCGGGCTTGGCCCGCGCGACTTGACCCCGGAGGCGCTGCGTTCGTTGAACGCGCGACCGGTGCACGGCCTGGCGCAGATGGTGCGGGCGTTGAGCGCGCAGCACACGCCGATGGCCTGGCTGAGCCGCGCCGAGGTGGTGCAGTTGGACAACATGCTGGTGTTCGCGCTGCCGGGCAGCCCGAAGGCGGCTGCGCAGTGCCTGGACATTCTGGCACCTGTGCTGGGCCACGCGCTGGCGATGGTCGATGGCGGTGGCCACGCATGATTGCCTACAGCGAAGCGCTGCAGCACTTGATGGAGGCAGCCACATCGCTGCCGGCCGAGCGGCTGACACTGCATGAGGCGGGTGGTCGCATCCTGGCCACGGACATCATCAGCGGGCAGTCGCTGCCGCCGTTCGACAATTCGGCGATGGACGGCTTCGCGCTGCGCGCCAATGGCACGCCGTTCGAAAGCGGTACCGGCTTTGCGGTGCAGGGCCGGCAGGCCGCAGGCGATGCCGCTGCCGAGGGCGGCGAAGGTGCCTGGGAAATCATGACCGGCGCGCGCATGCCGGTCGGGCTGGATACGGTGGTGCCGATCGAGAACGTGGAGATCCTCGCCAGCGAGGATGGCCGGCCGACCCGCATTGCGTTGAAGAGCGTGGTGAAGCCTGGCCAGAACGTGCGCCTGCGCGGGCAGGACGTGGAAGAGGGCGAGCGCGTGCTGCAGGCCGGGCAGGCGCTGGACATCAATGCGCGCACCCTGCTGCATGCCATCGGCGTGGCCGAGGTGGCGGTGGTGGCACGGCCGAAGGTCGCCGTCATTGCCACCGGCAAGGAGCTGGTGACCGAAGCGGCGCAGGCGCTGGACTCCGGACAGATCCGTGACAGCAACCGGCCCTATCTGATCGGCCGCCTGCAGGCCGCCGGTGCCGAGGTGGTGTGGCAGGGCACGGTGGGCGATGAGGTGGCTGCCTTCGATGCAGTGCTGGATGACGCGCTGGCGGCAGGGGCACAGGTGCTGGTGAGTACCGGAGCGGTGTCGGCCGGCCGCTACGACTTCATTCCCGATGCGCTGCGCGCGCGTGGCGCCCGCATCGTGTTCCACAAGGTGGCGATCCGCCCGGGCAAGCCGCTGTTGTTTGCAGTGCTGCCCAATGGCGCGCTGTATTTCGGTCTGCCGGGCAACCCGGTGTCAGCGGCAGTGGGGCAGCGCTTCTTCGTTGAACCGGTGCTGCGTCGCCTGCTGGGCCTGGCCGACGAGCCGTTGCTGCAGCTGCCGTTGCAGGCCGACGTGCGCAAGCCGTTGGGCCTGCGCTTCCACGCGCGGGCGCGGGTGGAAGTGGACGCGCAGGGGCGCTTGAGCGCTCGCGTGCTCGCGGGCCAGGAATCGTTCCGTTTGAAATCCATGCTGCAGGCCAACGCCTGGGTGGTGCTGGAGGGCGAGGGTGACCTCGCCACGGCCGGCACACCGGTGCGCGTGCAGGGCTGGGGCCATCAGGACCCGCTGCAGCTGGCGAACCAGGAGTCATGATGAAACAGGTGAATCTGCAGTTGTTCGGTGCGTTTTCCGATCTGGATGCCAGCCGCGAGATCGCGCTGGAGGTGGCCGGTGGCACCGTAGCCGATCTGCGCCAGGCGTTGCGTGAGCTGTTGCCGGTGCGCTTTCCCGGTTTCCGCGCGGGGCTGCTGGACTATTCGGCCTTCGCCGACCAGCAGCGCGTGCTGCGTGACCACGAGGCGTTGCCCGCCGATGGCAAGGTGGCGATCCTGCCGCCGGTGAGTGGGGGCTGAGCCATGAGCAACGTGACTGCGAAAGTGGTGGACCGCGCGCAGCGCACCATCGATCCGGCCGAGGGCATCGCAGCGGTGTCCGCCCCGGCATTCGGCGGCATCGATGTGTTCATCGGCAAGGTGCGCGACTTCAATGTGGGGCGGCCGGTGACCGGCATCACCTACGACCTGTTCGAACCGCTGGTACTGAACGAGATCCAGCGCTTGGCGGCGGAGATCGAGGCGACGTTCGGGCCGAAGCTGAAGTTGTACGTGGCACATGCCAAGGGCCGTCTGGGCATTGGCGATGTGGCGGTGGTGGTGGCCGCAGGCAGCCCGCACCGTGATGAAGCGTTCAGGGCCTGCCGGCAGTTGATCGAGGCGGTGAAACACCAGTGCCCGATCTGGAAACAGGAACATTACGAAGACGGCGACAGCGAGTGGAGCGAAGGATGCACGCTATGCCACGCCGACAGTGAGCCGGCACATGAGCACCACCATTGACCCCAGTAGATCCACGCCATGCGTGGATGGCGGTCACCGATGACCATCGCCGGCATCGTGCTGGCCGGTGGCCTGTCCAGCCGCATGGGCCGCGACAAGGCGCTGCTGCCCTGGCAGGGGCGCACGCTGCTGGAGCACATGCGCGGCACGTTGCGGCTGGCCGGGGCAGACCGTGTCTGGGTGAGTGGACGTTACCCGGCCTTCGGCGGCGTGCCTGACCAGATCACACGGTGCGGGCCGATGGGTGGCCTGTTCAGCGTGGCAATGCAGATGCCCGATGGCCCCGCCTGGGTGGTGCCGGTGGATACGCCCCGGCTGACCCCGGATCTGCTGCAGCAATTGCGTGACGGGCATCGCAGCGCTTGCACGATCTTTGACGGGCATCCGCTTCCGATGCTGTTTAATGTGGACAATGAAAGTCGCACGATCCTCGAAAACATGATCCACGATCCCCTCGGTCCGCGTTCCCTGCAGGCCCTGCAACACCGGCTGGACGCGCAGACCCTGCGCCTGGCCCACGCTGATGAAAGCGCCCTGGTCAACTGCAATACCCCCACCCAATGGGAGGACGTTGCCTCATGAAGGTGCAGTTGCAAGAACAGACAATGCGCCTTCGCCTGGACGAAGCCGAACTGGCCCGGCTGCTGGCCGGTGAAACGGTGGAGAACCTGACCCGGTTCGGCGGCAGTGGTGGTTGGGGTACGGCCGTTTCGCTGCATGGTGGCGATTCGGCCGTGCTGCTCGACAGCGGCACCGATTGCCGGCTGGTACTGCCCCGGTCTTCCGTGGAGGACCTGGCCGGGCGCCTGCCGTGCCGTGATGGCCTGGCCTTTGCGCTGTACCTGGACGATGGCACCACGCTGCAGTTGCAGTTCGATGTGGATGTGCGCGACAGCGTGCGCCAGCGCGGGGTGACCCGCCGCAGTTCCGCATCACCGGTTTGACATTTGTCAGGGGCAGGGGGGAAACCCGCGCCTGATTGATCCAGATCAACCCCGTCGTTACTGCTGCACGGCCTAATGGCTGCATGACGACGGGTTACAACTTGAAAGCAGTACCCACGTCATTCCACAGCCTTGGAGCCATGTATGACCGTCGGTAGCGATCCTGTTGTCCGCAGCACTGCCAGTCCTGGTCGCGTCATCAGCGACTGGACGCCGGAAGATCCCGGCTATTGGGAGCGCACCGGCAAGCGGGTCGCCACCCGCAACCTGGTCATCTCCATTCCCTCGCTGCTGCTGGCCTTCTCGGTCTGGGTACTGTTCTCGGCGGTGACCATCAGCCTGCCGAAGATCGGCTTCGGCTTCAGCACCGATCAGCTGTTCTGGCTGGTGGCATTGCCCAGCCTGTCCGGCGCGACACTGCGCATCTTCTATTCGTTCGTGATTCCGATCTTCGGCGGTCGCCGCTGGACGGCGCTGTCCACCGCATCGCTGCTGGCACCGACGATCTGGCTCGGCTTTGCCGTGCAGAACCCGGCTACGCCGTACTGGGTGTTCGTGGTGATCGCGATCCTGTGTGGCTTTGGTGGGGCGAACTTCTCCTCGTCGATGTCCAACATTTCCTTCTTCTATCCCAAGCAGACGCAGGGCCTGGCGCTGGGCCTGAATGCCGGCCTGGGCAATGTCGGCGTATCGGTGGCGCAGGCGGTGATTCCGCTGGTGATCACGGTGGGCGTGTTCGGTGCCCTCGGTGGTGCGCCGCAGCCGGTGGTGGAGGGCGGTGCACCGTTGTACCTGCAGAATGCCGGTTTCATCTGGGTGCCGGCCATTGCGATCTGCGCGGTGGCGGCCTGGTTCGGCATGAATGACCTGACCAGCGCCCGCTCCTCGTTCGCCGAACAGGCGGTGATCTTCCGCCGCAAGCACAACTGGCTGATGTGCTGGTTGTACATCGGCACCTTCGGTTCCTACATCGGTTTTTCGGCCGGCTTCCCGATGCTGGTGAAGAGCCAGTTCCCTGCCGTGAACCCGCTGGCCTACGCCTTCATCGGTCCGTTGCTGGGTGCGCTGATGCGCTCGGTCGGCGGCAGCATGGCCGACCGCTGGGGTGGTGCGCGGCTGACGTTCTGGGTGTTCGCGCTGATGATCGCGGCGGTGTTCGGCGTGCTGCATTTCCTGCCCAGCGATGGCCAGGGTGGCAATTTCTACGGCTTCCTCTTCAGCTTCATGGCGCTGTTCGTGCTCAGTGGCATCGGCAACGGCACCACCTTCCGCATGATTCCGGTGATCTTCCGCACGCTGCATGAGCGCCTGTCGGCAGGTGCCAATGCCGAAGGCAAGGCCGCGTCGGCGCACCAGGCCAGCATCGAATCGGCTGCGGTGGTGGGCTTCTCGGGTGCGATCGGTGCCTACGGCGGCTTCTTCATTCCCAAGAGCTACGGCTCTTCGATCACGTTGACCGGCAGCCCGGACATGGCGCTGTACGGGTTCGTCGTTTTCTATGTCACCTGCCTGGCCATGACCTGGTGGTGGTACTACCGGCGCGGCGCAGAGACGCCCTGCTGACATGAAAACGCACCGCAGCCAGATGACACACACAGCCACGATGCAGATGTCCGCAAAGGGAGACCCCCGATGAGTTATTTCCTTGATCGCTTGCAGTTCTTCAAGCGTGACCCCCAGCCCTTTGCCGATGGCCATGGGTTTGCCAAGAGCGAAGGCCGTGACTGGGAGAACAGTTACCGCCAGCGCTGGCAGTACGACAAGATCGTGCGTTCCACCCACGGCGTGAACTGCACCGGCTCGTGCAGCTGGAAGATCTACGTCAAGAATGGTCTGGTGACCTGGGAAACCCAGCAGACCGATTACCCGCGCACGCGCCCGGACCTGCCCAACCACGAACCACGTGGCTGCCCGCGTGGCGCCAGCTATTCCTGGTACCTGTACAGCGCCAACCGCCTGAAGTACCCGCTGATCCGCGGCACGCTGCTGCGCCTGTGGCGCGAAGCGCGCAGAACCCAGGGGCCGGTGGATGCGTGGGCCAGCATCGTGGAGGACAAGGAAAAGGCGCGCTCGTACAAGACCCGGCGCGGCATGGGCGGTTTCGTGCGGCTGAACTGGGAAGAGGCCAACGAGATCATCGCCGCCTCCAATCTGTACACGGTGAAGCAGTACGGACCGGACCGCGTGGTCGGTTTCTCGCCGATTCCGGCGATGTCGATGGTGTCCTACGCCGCCGGTGCGCGTTACCTGTCGTTGCTGGGCGGTGCCTGTCTGTCCTTCTATGACTGGTACTGCGATCTGCCGCCGGCCTCGCCGCAGGTCTGGGGCGAACAGACCGACGTACCCGAGTCGGCCGACTGGTACAACAGCCGCTACATCATCGCCTGGGGCTCGAACGTGCCGCAGACGCGTACGCCCGATGCGCACTTCTTCACCGAGGCGCGCTACAACGGCACCAAGACGGTCTCGATCTGCCCGGACTATTCCGAGCTGGCCAAGCTGACCGATCATTGGATGCACCCCAAGCAGGGCACCGACGCCGCGCTGGCGTTCGCCTTCGGCCACGTGATCCTGCGCGAGTTCCATGTCGATTCGCCGTCGCAGTACTTCCAGGACTACTGCCGCCAGTACTCGGACATGCCGATGCTGGTACGCCTGGAGCGTCGTGCCGATGGCCGCCTGGTGGCCGGGCGTTTCCTGCGCGCCAGTGAGCTGGGTGGATTGGGCGAGGCCAACAACCCGGACTGGAAGACCCTCGCTTACGACGAGACCAGTGGCCAGATCGTGGTGCCGAACGGTTCGATCGGTTTCCGCTGGGGCGAAAAGGGTCGCTGGAACATCGAGGAGAAGGCCAGCAACGGCGCGGATACGCGCCTGCGCTTGAGCCTGTCCGATGCCAACGATGGGATCGAGGCGGTCAGCTTCCCGTATTTCGGTGGCATCGAGAGTGACGGCTGGACCGCCGCCCCGGCCGAGGAAGTACTGGACCGCAACATCCCCGTGCGCCGCCTGGCCACGGCCGATGGCAGCGAGACCCTGGTGGCGACGGTCTATGACCTGCTGCTGGCGCAGTACGGCGTGGACCGCGGTTTCGGCGGCGCCAATGTCGCCAAGAGCTTCGATGAGAACGTGCCGGGCACGCCGGCCTGGCAGGAACGCATCACCGGCGTGCCGCGTGGCGAGGTGATCGAGATCGCCCGCGAGTTCGCGCGTACCGCCGACAAGACCCATGGCCGTTCGATGATCATCGTCGGCGCGGGCATGAACCACTGGTTCCACAACGACATGAACTACCGCGGCCTGATCAACATGTTGATCATGTGCGGTTGCGTGGGCCAGACCGGCGGTGGCTGGGCGCACTACGTGGGCCAGGAAAAGCTGCGCCCGCAGACCGGCTGGCAGCCGCTGGCGTTCGGCCTGGACTGGAGCAAGCCGCCGCGCCATATGAACGGCACGTCGTTCTTCTACTTCAACACCGGGCAGTGGCGCTACGAGAAGCTGCAGGTGGATGAGCTGCTGTCACCGCTGGCCGACGCTAGCAAGTACAGCGGCAGCCTGGCCGACCTGAACCTGCGCGCCGTGCGCATGGGCTGGTTGCCATGCGCGCCACAGCTGGACCGCAATCCGCTGCAGCTGGTGCGCGAGGCCGAAGCGGCCGGCGTGGCCCCCGCCGATTACGCACTGGGCAAGTTCAAGGACGGTTCGCTGGACTTCGCCTTTGCCGACCCGGACGCGCAGCAGAACCACCCGCGGATGATGTTCATCTGGCGCTCGAACCTGCTGGGTTCGTCGGGCAAGGGCCACGAGTACATGCTGCGGCACCTGCTGGGTACCCGCCACGGCCTGCAGGGCAAGGACCTGGGCGAGATGGGCGCGGTAAAGCCAGAGGAAGTGAAGTGGCGCGACGAGGCACCGGAAGGCAAGCTCGACCTGCTGGTGACGCTGGACTTCCGCATGTGCACCACCGCGCTGTATTCGGACATCGTGCTGCCGACGGCCACCTGGTACGAGAAGGACGATCTCAACACCTCGGACATGCATCCGTTCATCCATCCACTATCGAAGGCGGTGGACCCGGCCTGGGAATCACGCAGTGACTGGGACATCTTCAAGGAGGTTGCGCGCACCGTGAGCGAGATGGCGCCCGGCGTGCTGGGCGTGGAGAAGGACCTGGTGCTGGTGCCGACCCTGCACGACACCCCCAACGAGCTGGGCATGCCGTTCGGCGTGGCCGACTGGAAGAAGGGCGAGTGCGAGGCCATCCCCGGCCAGACCATGCCGTCGATGACGGTGGTGGAGCGCGATTACCCGAACCTGTATCGCAAGTTCACCTCGCTGGGGCCGCTGCTGGACAAGCACGGCAATGGCGGCAAGGGCATGAACTGGGATACGAAGCACGAGGTGGAATTCCTCGGCGAGTTGAACCATACCGTGCGCGAGGAGGGCGTCAGCCTGGGCCGGCCGGCCATCTCGACCGCGATCGATGCGGCCGAAGTGATCCTGCACCTGGCCCCGGAAACCAATGGCCACGTGGCGGTGAAGGCCTGGGAATCGCTGGGTGGCTTCACCGGCCGCGAGCACACCCATCTGGCGGTGGGCAAGGAGCACGAGGCGATCCGCTTCCGTGACATCCAGGCGCAGCCGCGCAAGATCATCTCCTCGCCGATCTGGTCCGGGCTGGAAGACGACAACGTCAGCTACAACGCGGGCTACACCAATGTGCACGAGCTGATTCCGTGGCGCACGGTGACCGGTCGCCAGCAGTTCTACCAGGACCATGAGTGGATGATCGACTTCGGCGAGGCCTTCATGAGCTACCGGCCGCCGGTCAACACCCGCACCATCGAGCCGTTGCTCAACCAGCGCTCGAACGGCAACAAGGAGATCGTGCTGAACTGGATCACCCCGCACCAGAAGTGGGGCATCCACAGCACCTACAGCGACAACCTGATCATGCAGACGCTGTCGCGCGGTGGTCCGATCGTGTGGATCAGCGAGGACGACGCGCGCAGTGCCGGCATCGTCGACAACGACTGGATCGAGCTGTTCAACGTCAACGGCGCGATCGCCGCGCGAGCGGTGGTCAGCCAGCGCGTGATGCCGGGCATGGCGATGATGTACCACGCCCAGGAACGCATCATCAACGTGCCGGGATCGGAGATTTCCGGTACCCGCGGCGGCATCCACAACTCGGTGACCCGCATCGTGCTCAAGCCGACCCACATGATCGGTGGCTACGCGCAGCTGGCCTACGGTTTCAACTACTACGGCACCTGCGGCACCAACCGCGATGAGTTCGTGATCGTGCGCAAGATGGACAAGGTGGATTGGCTGGATGGCGAGGCCGTCCCGGCCGCCGCCAAGGAGGTGGTGTGATGAAGGTCCGTGCACAGATCGCGATGGTGCTGAACCTGGACAAGTGCATCGGCTGCCACACCTGCTCGATCACCTGCAAGAACGTCTGGACCTCGCGCGAGGGTGTCGAGTACGCCTGGTTCAACAACGTGGAAACCAAGCCGGGCATCGGCTATCCGAAGGAATGGGAGAACCAGGAGAAGTGGAACGGCGGCTGGGTGCGTACCGGCAGCGGCAAGCTGGTGCCACGCGCTGGCGGTCGCTGGCGGATGCTGGCCAAGATCTTCGCCAACCCGGACCTGCCGCAGATCGACGACTACTACGAGCCGTTCGACTTCGACTACCAGAACCTGCACACCGCCAAGGACAGCCAGCACCAGCCGACCGCACGGCCGCGCTCGCTGATCAGTGGCGAGCGCATGCAGAAGATCGAGTGGGGCCCGAACTGGGAAGAGATCCTGGGTTCGGAGTTCAGCAAGCGCTCGCGCGACTACAACTTCAATGAAGTACAGAAGGAGATCTACGGCGCCTTCGAAAAGACCTTCATGATGTACCTGCCACGCCTGTGCGAGCACTGCTTGAACCCGGCGTGCGTGTCGGCGTGCCCATCGGGCGCGATCTACAAGCGCGAGGAAGACGGCATCGTGCTGATCGACCAGGACAAGTGCCGTGGCTGGCGCATGTGCGTGTCGGCATGCCCGTACAAGAAGATCTACTACAACTGGAAGAGCGGCAAGTCGGAGAAGTGCATCTTCTGCTACCCGCGCATCGAGATGGGTGAGCCGACGATATGTTCGGAGACCTGTGTCGGCCGCATCCGCTACCTGGGCGTGATGCTGTACGACGCCGACCGCATTGCCGAAGCCGCATCGGTGGCCGCCGAGAAGGATCTGTACCAGGCCCACCTGGACATCTTCCTGGACCCGCATGACCCGGCGGTGATTGCCGCCGCACGTGCGGAGGGCATTCCGGACAGCTGGCTGGAATCGGCCAAGCAGTCGCCGGTCTACAAGATGGCCATCGACTGGAAGCTCGCGCTGCCGCTGCACCCGGAGTACCGCACGCTGCCGATGGTCTGGTATGTGCCGCCGTTGTCGCCGATCCAGTCGGCCGCCGAACGTGGCCGCATCGGCATGAGTGGCGAGCTGCCGGACGTGGCCTCGCTGCGTATTCCGGTGCGCTACCTCGCCAACCTGCTGACGGCCGGTGACGAGGCACCGGTGGTGCGGGCGCTGGAACGCCTGATGGCGATGCGCGCCTGGCGCCGGGCCAAGAACGTGGACGGCGTGGAAGACACCGCCGTGCTTGATCAGACCGGACTGACCGTAGCCCAGGTTGAAGAGATGTACCGCTACCTGGCGATTGCCAACTACGAGGACCGTTTCGTGATTCCCAGCGCTCACCGCGAGTACGCCAACGATGCCTTCGGCGAACGCGGCGGCTGCGGCTTCACCTTCGGCAACGGCTGCAACGGCGACAGCCCGGCCGACCTGTTCGGCCAGCGCAAGAGCACCAGCTTCGTGGTGAACAACGGGCCCAACCACCGCCGCAAGGAGGTGGTCTGATGAGCGTTCTGAAGCTGGTGGGGGTACTGCTGGATTACCCCCGCGAGGAACTGTGGCAGCACGGCGAGGAACTGCTGGCGGCCTGTGACGAGGTGGCACTGACGCCGACGCGGCGCAGGCAGCTGCGCGGCTTCGTGCAGCAGCTGCTGGACAGCGATCCGTTGGATGCGCAGGCCGCGTGGCTGGCAACCTTCGACCGCGGCCGTTCGATGAGCCTGCTGCTGTTCGAACACATCCACGGCGAATCGCGTGACCGTGGCCAGGCCATGGTCGATCTGGTGGAAACCTACCGCAAGCAGGGCTTCGAGCTGGATGCACGCGAACTGCCGGACTACCTGCCGCTGCTGCTGGAGTTCCTGGCCCACCAGCCGCAGAGCGAAGCACGCGAATGGCTGCACCACATCGGCCATATCGCCGGGATGCTGGCCGCACGTGCCGCCGAGCGCGAGCTGCCGCATGTGCCGCTGCTGGAGATCCTGGTGGAGGCCGGCGACGGCAAGGTCAACCTGGAGGCGCTGCGGCAACGCGCCAGCGAAGAGCCCCGCGACGATACGGCCGAGGCGATGGACAAGCTGTGGGAAGAGGAAGCCGTGCGTTTCGGCGCCGAAGCTCCTGCCGAAGACTGCAAGCCACCGACACGCTCACCGGCCCGCCCTGTGCACCGAGAGGTCCAGCCATGAACTACTACCTGCATCAATTCGCTTTCCAGTACTACCCGTACATCGCCGTGGCGGTGCTGCTGATCGGCAGCTGGGCGCGCTATGACAAGGCCATGTACACCTGGCGCACCGGTTCCAGCCAGATGCTGTCGGACAAGGGCATGCGGATCGGCAGCAACTGCTTCCACATCGGCATCCTGGCCATCCTGGGTGGTCATCTGGTGGGCCTGCTGACCCCACACGCGGTATACGAGCACTTCATCACCTCCTCGCAGAAGCAGATGCTGGCGATGGTCGTGGGCGGCGTGTTCGGTGCACTGTGCTTCATCGGCATCAGCATCCTGCTGGTGCGCCGCCTGACCAATCCTCGCGTGCGCGCCACCGGCAGCTTCGGTGACACCCTGGTGCTGGTGCTGCTGTTCGCCCAGCTCTGTCTTGGCCTGTACAGCATCCGCGTGTCGGCTGGACATCTGGACGGCGGGGTGATGGTGCAGCTGGCCGAGTGGGCGCAGCACATCGTGACCTTCCGTGCCGGAGCCGCCGACTACATCCAGGGCGTCAGCTGGGTCTACAAGATGCACATCTTCCTGGGCCTGACCCTGTTCCTGATCGCGCCGTTCACCCGTCTGGTACACGTCTGGAGCATTCCGGTCAGCTATCTGTGGCGGCCATACCAGGTGGTGCGCCGTCGCCAGGCGGCGCTGCGTTACGGGCCGCGGGAGTAAGCCATGGGCAGCCTGCCGAAGTTCCTGCCGATCACCGTGATCGATTCCACCCAGCCTGTTCCGGCCGAGGCCCACCAGCACCAGCATGACGGGGCAGAGCAGGGGCCGCGCTCGCTTGGGCAACCGGCACCGTGCCGGTTGTTCGTGGAGGACGCGGCGATCAGCGAGGCCGACATCGCCCGCGAGATGCAGCACCATCGGGCGCTGCGCCCGGAACAGTCGCGTGCCGAGGCGGCACGCGCACTGGTGGTGCGTGAACTGCTGCGATTGGAAGCTCAGCGCCTGGGCCTGCTGGCGCCAGCAGTCGGCCGGGTCAGCGATGAGGAGGTGCTGATCCAGCAACTGCTGGAAGACGCGATTGAAGACCGGGTGCCGACCGACGAGGACTGCCAACGCTATTTCGAACAGAACCCGGAGCGATTCCGCTCGCCGGACCGCGTGCGCCTGCGCCATATACTGCTGGCCGCGCCGGCCGATGATGTGGCTGGGCGCTTGGAGGCGCGTACCGAGGGCGAACGTCTGGCCAATGAACTGAAGGAAGCGCCGCACCTGTTCGCCGACTTCGCCCTGCGCCATTCGCGTTGCCCGTCCAGCAGCGAGGGCGGTGACCTGGGTTGGCTGCAGCGTGGGCAGACCACACCTGAGTTCGATCGCCAGGTGTTCCGCCTTCGCGAGGGCCTGGCCGGCTTCCCGGTGGAATCACGCTGGGGCTACCACGTGGTCAGCATCGATGGGCGCGAGGAAGGGCAGCCGCTGCCGTTCGACGCAGTGCTGCCGCAGATCCGTGACTACCTGGAACTGCAGGTGCGCCAACGCGAAGTGCAGGCCTACCTGCTGCAGCTGCAGGAGCGCTACCCGGTACGCGGGCTGGATGAGATCGAAGCCGAAGCCGAAATCGGCTGACCCACTCTTGAGGAAGGAGGTTGCATGAACCAGGCCCTTGCCCCCGCCAGTGCCGGGCAGCAGCAGCGTGCGCTGTGGCTGAGCACGTTCGCGTTCACCGTGTGCTTTGCGGTGTGGATGATCTTTTCCATCATCGGTATCCAGATCAGCGAGCAGCTGGGCCTGACCGACACCCAGTTCGGCCTGTTGATCGCCACCCCAGTGCTGACCGGGTCGGTCAGCCGCGTGTTCCTGGGCATCTGGTCCGACCAGTTCGGTGGCCGCAAGGTCATGGCCTTGGTGATGCTGTGTGGCGCGGTCGCCACGTGGATGCTGACCTACGCGCACACCTACCCGCAGTTCCTGTTCGCCGCGCTGTGCGTGGGCATCGCCGGTGGCAATTTCTCGGTGGGCGTGGCCTACGTGTCCAAGTTCTTCCCGGCCAGCAAGCAGGGCACGGCGCTGGGTATCTTCGGTGCCGGCAACATCGGTGCGGCGGTCACCAAGCTGCTGGCGCCGATGGTGATGGTGGCGGCGGGCTGGATGATGGTGGCCAAGGTGTGGGCAGGGGCGCTGGCGATCACGGCGGTGCTGTTTTTCCTGTTCAGCAAGGAAGACCCCTCGCTGGAGCAACGCCGCCGTGATGGGGTGAAGCCGGTGCCGTTCGCCGAGCAGATGGCACCGTTGAAGAATCTGCAGGTGTGGCGGTTCTCGTTGTATTACTTCTTCGTGTTCGGTGGCTTCGTGGCACTGGCCCTGTGGCTGCCGCATTACCTGGTGGGCGCGTACGGCATGGACGTCGGCACCGCGGGCATGCTGGCCGCGTGCTATTCGATCCCGGCCAGCCTGTTCCGCGTGGTGGGCGGCTGGATGTCGGACCGGATGGGGGCGCGCCGGGTGATGTACTGGACCTTCGGTGTGTCGGCCATCTGCACCTTCCTGCTGGCCTACCCCGATACCGAGTATGTGGTGAAGGGCATCCATGGTCCGATCCACTTCCACCTGGCCATCGGCGTGGTGATGTTCACCGTGCTGGTGTTCGTGCTGGGCTTCTTCATGTCGCTGGGCAAGGCTGCGGTCTACAAGCACATCCCGGTGTATTACCCCAGGCACGTGGGGGCGGTGGGTGGCGTGGTGGGCATGATCGGTGGCTTGGGTGGCTTCATCCTGCCGATCGTGTTCGGTGCGTTGAACGATGCGCTGGGTATCTGGAGCAGCTGTTTCATGCTGCTGTTCGTGGTGGTGTCCGCCGCGCTGGCGTGGATGCACTTCGCCATCCGCCGGATGGAGCGTCGACACTTCCCGCAGATCGATCGGGAGACCGACCTGCCGGAGGCCATCGATGCGGCGGCGGTCGATCGTGCGCGCGGCACCTGAACGGTGGTGCCGGCCGCTGGCCGGCACCAGCAACGCAATGCGCCACGCTTGATTTCAATCAGGGCTGTGCGAAGAGGAACGCGCGAGGATGACCGTCATGAGCTTCCATGTTGATGCGAGCGAGAACAAGGCGCTGCAGGCGGCATTGCTGCGGCAACCCCGCCACGTGCTGTTTCCGCCGCCCGACCAGTTCATTGCCGGCTTCGGTGAAAGCGGCTGGCGTGCCGCCGTGCGCGCCAGCAACGAGCACCTGATTCCGCGTGGGCTGACGCTGGGTTTCCAGACCGGCCGCATGGGCCGCGACGTGCCGGCCGAACGCTATCTGGACACGTTGCTGGCCGCGTTGCGCCTGCAGGCTGATGCTCTGGTCGAGGACCGTGAGGTGGTGGCGATGGTGCTGCAGCTGGGCCTTGCCGAAGCACTGCCGCCGTCGCTGCTGGGGCAGTTGCTGGATGCAGTGCCGCGGCACCTGCGCACCGTGGCCCGGCCGCAGGTGGAGGTGCGGCTGGATGCCGGCAGTGCCGTGGCGCCGGCAGAACTGCGCGCGGTGGGCTGCACCCGGCTGAACGTGATCGATCGAGCCGATGCACCTGGCCCGGCAGTGCTGGCGCAGGCGCGCGACGCGGGCTTTACCGCGCGCTACTACCAGTTGCGGGTGCCTGCGGCGGAGGATACGGGATTCATCGGGCGATTGCAGGCCGTGCTGGCAGATGCGCCCGAGCGCGTGCTGCTGCCGGCGCCATGCGCGCTGCCTGAGCATCCCTCATCGGAACGCTGGCTGCAGGCGTGGCGATTGCTGCGCGAGGCGGGCTATGTGGGTATCGGTGGCGACCATCATCAGCGCGGCGACCTGCCGGATCCGAACGGCCCGGGTGACGGTCAGCGTCATTGCGATCTGGCCGGCGTGCCGCGCCGCGATCGCAGCGATTTCATCGGCATCGGCCTGGCGGCGTGCAGCCAGATCGGTGAGGTGTTCTACCGGACGGAGGATGACCTTGAGTGCTGGCAGGCCCGCCTGCAGGCGGGGCATGTGGGCGTTGCCGCGGGCCTGATCCTGTCCGAGGGGGAACGCCTGGCTGCCGAGGTCGCGCAGAGCATCGCCTGCGACCATGCGCTGGATGCTGCCGCCTTCGAGTGGCGCAATGATGTTCCGTTCGATGAATGCTTCGCCGAGACCCTGCCCGCACTCGCACCGCTGCTCGCGCGTGGCTGGGCGCGCTGGGACGGCCGCGTGCTTCGCCTGGCCGAGGAAGGGCGGTTGCTGTGGCGTATGATGGCCGCATGCTTCCGGCCGGCGGCCGCCATCGCTTGAGTGCTGTCCCGATGTCTTCGACTCCGCCTTCCCAGGCCAGACCCGGCCGCACCACGCCGAATCCCGCCGCCGCCGATGATGGCGATGCGCTGCATTTCTGCAGCACCTGTGCCTTCTCCGATGCGTGCATGTCGCAGGGCTATGACAAGACGGCGCTGGGCGAGCTGCATGTGCTGGTTGACCATGTAGGGCCGTTCCATGCGGGCGACTACATTTTCCGCGCGGGAGAGGCTTTCGATTCCATCGCGGCGGTGCGCGCAGGCATGGTCAAGACCTTCGTCGATGACAGCCAGGGCAACGAGCAGGTGCTGGGCTTTGCGCTGCCGGGCGAGGTGATCGGGCTCAACGCGATTCATGGCTCGCGCTTCCCCTGCAATGCGGTGGCTCTGGATACGGTGCACCTGTGCCGTATCTCGTTCCCCAAGCTGAGCCTGCTGGCCACCCGCATGCCGGGGCTGCAGGCAAAGCTGTTCAGCCTGCTCAGTGCGGAGATCGGCAAGGCTGCCACGCTGGCGGCCAACCACCGCACCGAAGAGCGGATGGCCGCGTTCCTGCTGGACATGTCGGCCCGTTATGCACGGCGTGGTTTTTCCGCGACCCGTTTCAACCTGACCATGGCCCGCACCGAGATCGCCAACTATCTGCGGATGGCACCGGAGACGGCCAGTCGTGTGCTGCGGCGGCTGAGCGATGACGGCGTGATTGCGGTGAAGCAGCGCGAGATCCTGCTGTTGCAACCCGATCGGCTGGCGGCGCTGGCCGTGGCCGATGAGAACGACCCCGATTGAGCCTGACCAGGGAGCCGACGATGAAGCGATGCGCAATGGTGTTTCTGGGTCTGCTGTTCACGCTGCCTGCGTGGGCTGGCAACCTTACCGTGTCGGCGGCATCCAGCCTGACCGAGAGCTTCCGCGAGCTGGGCGCCGCCTACGAGAAGGCAAACCCGGGCAGCAAGGTCGACTTCAACTTTGCTGCCTCCGGCGTGCTGCTGCAGCAGATCGCGCGGGGCGCGCCGGTGGATGTATTCGCCTCGGCCGATGAAGCAACAATGGACCAGGCGGCGCAGCAGAAGCTGCTGGCAGCGGGTACGCGTGCGGTCTTCGCAGTGAACGCGCTGTGGGTGGTCGTGCCGCCGCAGGCGAAGGCGCCGCCGCGCGCACTGGCCGATCTGGCGGGTGCCGGGGTGCAGCGCATCGCACTGGGCAACCCGGACAGCGTGCCCGTGGGCCGCTACGCGCAGGGTGCGCTGCAGGCCGCAAGGCTGTGGCCGGCCGTGCAGGGCAAGGTGATCAGTACGCAGAACGTGCGGCAGTCGCTGGATTACGTGGCACGGGGCGAGGTGGATGCGGGCTTTGTCTACGCTACCGACGCGCAGGCGATGCCGGATCGCGTGCGGCGCGCGTTCGACGTTCCGGTTGCCGGACGCATCGCCTATCCGCTCGCGGTGGTGCAGGCCAGCAAGCAGCCGGTGGAAGCCAAGCGCTTCGCGGCGTTCGTGCGTTCGGCGCAGGGCCAGGCGATCCTGCAGAAGCACGGGTTCGGCAAGCCCTGACGGATGGACCTGGACTGGAGCGCACTGGGGTTGTCGTTGAAGGTGGCCGGCTGGGCCACCGCGATCAATCTCGTAGCGGGCGTGGCACTTGGCGCGCTGCTGGCGCGACGGCGCTTTCCCGGTCGGGAGCTGTTGGATTCGATACTGACCCTGCCGATGGTGCTGCCACCAACGGTGCTGGGCTACTACCTGCTGGTGCTGATCGGGCGCAATGGCCCGATCGGTGCCTGGCTGCAGTCGTGGTTCGGTATCAATCTGGTCTTTACCTGGCAGGCGGCGGTGATCGCTGCCGCGGTAGCGTCGTTGCCGCTGGTGTTCAAGCCGGCGCGCGCCGCATTCGAGGAAGTGGATGGTCAGTTGGAGCAGGCCGCGCGCACGCTGGGTGTGTCCGAGGCGGCGGTGTTCTTCCGCATTACCCTGCCGCTGGCCTGGCGCGGGATTCTGGCCGGCCTGCTGCTGGCGTTCGCACGGGCGATGGGTGAGTTCGGCGCCACGCTGATGGTGGCCGGCAGCATTCCCGGCCGTACGCAGACGCTGTCGATCGCCATCTACGAGGCAGTGCAGGCAGGGCAGGATGGCAAGGCCAATGCGCTGGTGATCCTGACGTCGGTGGTATGCATCGTGATCCTGCTGCTGGCCGCACGGCTGGTGGGCGGGCGCCGCCGGGAGCTGCGCGATGTGGCTTGACCTGCAGGTAAAGCGGCGATTGCAGGCGTCCGGCCAGACCTTCGAACTGGACGTGGTACTGCAGTGCACGCAGCGGCAGGTGGTGCTGTTCGGGCCGTCCGGCGCCGGCAAGAGCCTGACGCTGAAAGCGGTGGCCGGCCTGCTGCGCCCGGAGCACGGACATGTGCGCCTGCACGGGCAGACGTTGTTCGATGCAGATGCAGGGATTGACCTGCCGGCGCAGCGTCGTCGCCTGGGATATGTGTTCCAGGATTACGCGCTGTTCCCGCACCTGAGCGTGCGTCAGAACGTGGCGTTCGGGCTGCAGCGGGGCTGGTTGAATCCGCAGCGCGGTACCCGCGTCGATGCGGTGGAGCAGTGGCTGCAGGCATTCCGTATCGAGCATGTGGCGGATCTGCTGCCGTCGCAGGTATCCGGTGGCCAGCGCCAGCGTACGGCGTTGGCGCGAGCGCTGGTGACGCGGCCGCAGGCCTTGCTGCTGGACGAGCCGTTCGCAGCGCTCGACCACGACCTGCGCCAGCACCTGCGGCAGGAGCTGGAAACCGTACTGGATGAAACCGGCATCCCGCTGCTGCTGATCAGCCACGATCCGCAGGATGTGGCGGTGTTCGGCCAGCAGGTGGCACGCGTGGTTGATGGGCGCATCGTCGGCGATTGACCTGTGATGGTAGTGCCGGCCGCTGGCCGGCAACCACGGAATCCGGAGCAGCCGGCCAGCGGCCGGCTCTACCCGGTAGGGAGGCCCCCTCAATACAGCTCGCAGTGGGTGCGGCCCTCGCCGCGCAGGGCATCCCAATGGCCGTCACCGCCGATCGTGTCGATGGCTTCGCGAACCGCGCCCTCCAGGTGGCTCTTGTTGCCACACAGGTAGATGTGGCCGCCACGGGCCAGCACATCCTGCATCTGCGCGGCCTGCTGCTGCAGCACATGCTGCACATAGACCTTCTGCGCCGCATCGCGCGAGAACGCGGTGTGCAGGCCAGCCAGTACGCCACGCGCCTGCCAGTCCTGCAGCTGCTCGCGGTACAGGAAGTCGTGCTCGCGGTGCTTCTCGCCGAACACCAGATGGACCTCGCGTGCATCGCCGGTAGCCTGCAGTTCCTGCATCAGGCCCATCAGCGGCGCGATGCCGGTACCGGTGCCGACCAGCAGCAGGGGCGCGTTGCCGCTGTCGGGCAGGTGGAAGCCCGGATTGGAGCGGCAGTACACGCGGGCCGTGCCGCCGCCGTGCAGCAGGCTGCCGGTGGCGGTGCCGAAGCGTTCGCGGCCACGCAGGGTGTAGCGCACTTCGCGCACGCACAGGCTCAGCTGATCATCGTGCGGATGCGAGGCGATGGAATAGGCACGGGGCAGGCGTGGTGACAGGAGTTCACGCAGGCGGGCCAGTGGCACGCTGTCCGGGCTGGCGTGGTCCTGCAGCACGTCCAGCAGGTCCAGGCCATGCAGGTAGGCGTCCAGTTCGCGCTTCTGGCTGACCTTCAGCAGGCGCTTCAGTACGTCGCTGCCGCCCAGCTTTGCCAGTTCGCGCAGCACGCTCTTGCTGAGCAGGCGCAGTTCGCGGTCGCGCAGGGCGTCGACGGCGCTGGAATCACCCAACCAGGCGGCCAGTGCCTGCAGCAATGCTGGATCGTTTTCCGGAACCAGATGCAGGGTGTCGCCGGCCCGGTAGACCATGCCGCTGCCGGCGATGTCCAGCTGCAGGTGCCAGGCGGCAGGGTCACTGTGGCTCAGGCGCCGCCGTTCGACGATGCGGGCGTTGAAGGCATTGTCTTCGCCATAGGCCGTCACCTGCAGGCGCAGATCCTGGCCTGCGGTTGCATCACCCTCCAGTACCTGACCCAGCACCGGCCGCCACTGCTGGAAGAACTGCTCGTAGCCCAGATCAGCGTCGACACGGTGCAGCAGTGGTTGCGCCTGACGCTCGCTCAGCGCTGCATCCAGCGCCTTGGTGAAACCGCAGAAGCTGGGGTAGCCGGTATCCCCCAGGCCGAACACCGCGTAGCGCAGTCCCGGCAGGGCGGGCGCCTGCCGCAGCGACTCGAAGAAGCTCTCGCCATTGGCCGGCGGTTCGCCGTCGCCGAACGAACTGGAGATGGCCAGCAGCACATCGCCGTGGCCGAGACTGGCCACATCGATGTCATTGAACGGCAGGACCTGCGGCCCATGCGGCTGCAGGTCCGGGTCCGCGCCCAGGCGCTGGGCCAGGGCGCGGGCGTTGCCCGACTCGGAGGCGAAACCCACCAGCAGCCGGCTGATGGGCGTGCGTGTGGGGATGGCGTTCACGCAGCCTCGTAGAAGTCGTCGAACTTTTCCTTGCTGAACTCGACCAGGTCGTAGTTCTGCATCAGGTCGTTCACCACGCGGCGGATGCTGATGTACGAGGTGATGTTGCCCTCGGCATCGAACAGCGGCTGCACGGTGGTGTCGACCACGTAGAGCACGCCGCCCTTGCCCAGGTTCGGCACGATGCCGGTCCAGGTCTTGCCGGCCTTGATGGTGTCCCACATGTCCTTGTAGACGGCCTTGGGCACGTCCGGATGGCGGACGATGCTGTGCGGCTGGCCGATCAGTTCCTCGCGCGCGAACCCGGTGAGCGTGCAGAACAGGTCGTTGGCATAGGTGATGTTGCCCTGCAGGTCGGTGGTGGAGATCACCATCACGTTCTGCATGGCGTTGAGCAGCTGGGCGTTGTCGGGGGTGTAGCTCATCGCAGGTCCTTTGGATGCCGGTGACGCCGGCGTAGTGGGTTCCTGTATAGAGATACGCGCCCGTGGCGGTGGGTGGATTGATATAGGTCAAGCGTGTGCCGGGAGGGGGCTGCGACCGGCTGTCGCAGGAGGGGCGAAGGGGCGGCGCTAGCGGGCGATGCCGGGGAATCCGATGCTCTGCTGGCAGTACCGCAGCAGTGCGCGCCCTTCTTCGTCATCGCGTTGCATATGATCACCGCTGAAGAATGCCTGCAACGACCGGCCGATCGCGTTGCCGGCATTTCCAGAACGGCGTGCAGCCGCCGGCAGCAGGCTGTCAGCGCGGGGATCATGGCGGCCGGGCAGCTGTTCGCGCCGAAGCTCTCCTTCAATCGCCAGCAGCGCACATGCCCCGGCGAGGTATGCCTCCGGTTCCCGGTGCGCGCCCCATCGACGCTGCCCGACCATCGCTGTGGCGATATGGTGGAATTCGTGCGCGGTGGTGGAGATCACGCGCGCGCGCAGTGCATCGGCATCGTCGCCGGCGGGAAACCAGAACGCCACCACCAGTTCTGGTCGTGGCGGCCTGGCGGGCTGTTGCCAGATGCCGCCACCGTCGCTGACGATCGTGACCTGATAGCGGACCGGCGTATCGTTCAGGTCTGCGGCGTGGAGCGGTTGCCGCGCCGCGTGGGCGGCGGCAGTGCATAGATTCACGGCCTGCCCAGCGGATAGGCTGGGTTCGACCCAGCGCACCACCACTGCGATTGTTTCCAGTTGGCAGGTATGCGAGCGCGTCGTCTGTTCCGAACTCTCCTGGCCGGGCAGCACCGACGCGGTGCCAACGCTCAGCTGGGAGGCGTTGCCGCGCAGGAGCGTGGCAAACGCTCCGTCCGCGCCGACACTATCGCGCGGGGGAATATCGAGGGTAGTGCACTCACTGGTGCAGAGCAGTAGCGCTGCTGCGCCTGTGGCGTGCCGCAACCAGGATTCCATGTGCAGGAGATCACCCTTCCAAGGCGGTGGATGCATCCTTGCAGACGCCTCGGCGCACGCACAATCAGACGTGTTGCATCTGGAGGCTGACTGTCGGCGCCGGTTGTCCTCTGCCGCTCACCCCATCACATACCGCAGCACCCCCGCCGATACCACGCCGATCAGCACCGTCGGCAGCATCGACAGCCGCGTGGCAGCCAGCAGCGTGATGGCCAGCGCGGCCAGGTCGGCCGGCTTGTCGGCCACGAAGTCGGGGGCGATCACCGAGATCAGCACGCAGCCCGGGGCGGCTTCCATCACCGTTACCGCGCGCTTGCTCAGGGTGCGGTTGCGCAGCGCGAGAAAGCCGATGATGCGGGTGAGATAGGTGGCGGCGGCCATCAGGATGATGGTCAGCACCGAGGTCCAGTGGATCAGGCCGTTGAAGATCATGCCGCGTCCTCGGCCAGCAGCCAGGCGGCGGCGAGACCGGCCAGCGCGCCGCTGGCCACGTACCAGGCGCCGGGCACCAGCAGGTAGGTGCCCGCTGCCACCAGCAGGCTGACCAGCCATGGCCGCGCGGCGCGCATGCCTTGCCACATGCCACGCAGCAGCACCAGGAACACGGCGGGGAAGGCCATGTCGAAGCCGTAGGCATGGATGTCGCCGAGCAGCGGGCCGACGATCGCGCCCAGTGCGGTGCACAGCACCCACACGGTGTACAGGCCGGCTGACACGCCGAGGTAGTAGGCCAGGCTGAAGCCCAGTGCGCGACGGCGCGCATCGGCCACGCCCAGCGCCCAGCTTTCATCGCACATGAAGAACAGCGCCGGCAGCACGCGACGGCGCGGCAGGTGCTGCAGCAACGGTGCCAGGCTGGCGCCCATCAACAGGTGGCGGCTGTTGACCAGCGCGGTGATCGCCACGATCAGCGCGATGTGCGGCGGCGACGTCCACAGTTCGACCGCGGCGAATTCAGACCCGCCAGCGAAGTTGAGGCCGGTCATCAGCGGCACTTCCAGCGCCGACAGGCCCTTTTGCGCGGCCTGGGCGCCGAGCACCAGGGCAAAGGGAATGAAGCCGATCATCACCGGTACGGCGGCGCGCAGACCGCGCAGGAACTCGGCGCGTGGTGCGGTGTCGCAGGCGGGATCAGGCAGGGGCAGGGTGGTTCGGGCGTCCATGGATCAACAACGAGTGGGGGTGACCCATGCTAACGGTCCGATCACGAAATCGGGTTGCGTTGATGCCATTGGTTCGGCCGAATGTGCAATATCATGCGGTGATTCGATCAAGGAGTGGAGTTGCATGCAGTACCAGCTCGACAACCTGGATCGTCGCATCCTTGACGCCCTGCAGCGCGACGGTCGCCTGCAGAACCTGGAGCTGTCCCGGCAGGTGGGGCTCTCGCCGTCGGCCTGCCTGCGCCGGGTTCGCCTGCTGGAAGAGGGCGGCTACATCGATCGCTACGTGGCCCTGCTGAATGCGGCGAGGATCGGGCGGGGGTTCACCGTGTTCGTCCGTGTCTGGCTGCGCGGCCAGGACGAAGACACCACCAATCACTTCATCAACAGCATCAAGTCCTTCCCGGAAGTGCTTGAATGCCATCTGATGGCTGGCGACTGTGATTTCCTGCTGCGGGTGGCGGTGGCCGACCTCGACGCGTACCGGCAGTTCCAGATCCAGCACCTGAACCGCATCGCCGGGGTACAGAACACCAAGACCGAGATCCCGATGCAGCGGATCAAGCAGACCACTGAACTGCCGGTCTGAACTGGCCCGGCGCGTCCCCTGCGCGCCGCCGTCATCGCAATGACACGTGACGCCGCTACGGTGTGACCCGCTTGCCGGCCGTGTGCAGGTCGACCCACCTGGTCGCACCGCGCTCCGCCGCTGCAGCTGATGTCGCTGCCGAGGGTCATGTGTTCTACGTCAGGGGGCTGAATGGACAGCATGCGATCAGACGTTGGAGGGTGGCCGCCGCCGCCGGGTTGCTGTTCGCCTTCGCCGCCGCCGCACAGGACGACATCCGATCCTATGACATTCCCGCGCAACCGCTGGAACAGGCGGTCGAGCGCTTCAGTGTCGTCAGCGGGTGGTCGGTGATGTATCCCGGCGATCTCGGTACCGGCCGCAGCAGCCATCCGCTGCAGGCCAGCCTGCCGCCCCTGCAGGCGCTGCAGGTGGTGCTGCAGGACACGGGTGTCGAGGCCGAGCTGATCGGTGCACAACGCGTGGTGCTGCGCCGCGGTGCACACGCGGCCACCGGATCCTCCCTGACCGATGTGGCCGCCGACCCGGGGCAGCGTCGCCGCTTCGGCGACCTGCAGCAACGGCTGCGCACCGCTTTCTGTGGCGACCCTGACCTGGCGCCGGGAACCTATGCGGCGACGCTGCGCTTCCGCATTGCCAACGATGGCCAGGTGCAGGAACCCGAACTGCTTGCCGGCAGTGGCAGCGCACGCCGCGATGCGCGCCTTCTGCAGGCGATGCAGGCCCTGCGGCTGGGCGCCGATGCTGCCGCGCTGCCGCAGCCGGTGACTCTGCAGATCCGTCCTTCCAGCGCGGGCCACGACTGTGGCCGGCGCCCGCCCCAACCATGACGTCAAGGAATCGAACATGAGCAACAGCACGGCTGGGGCGGTGGACCTGATGGACCATCTGCTGGGCGCCTACGACGAACTGAAGCGCCGGCTGGTGCGCAAGCTGGGCTCGGAAGAGCTGGCCGGCGACGCGCTGCAGGACACATGGATGCGCCTGAGCACGCGTCGACACCGCCTGGACCCGGTGCAGAACCCTGCGGCGTATCTGCTGCGCATGGCGATGAACACCGTGATCGACCGCCAGCGCGCCGACCATCGCCTGCTGAGCCTGGAAGAAGTGGATACGTTGATGGACATGGCCGATCCCGGCCCGGGGCCGGCACAGGCCGCCGAGCAGGAAATGGCGCTGGAAGACATGGTCGGCCTGCTGCAGCGGATGCCTGAGCGCCGCCGCCGGATATTGCTGGCGATCCGCGTGGACGGCCTGCAGCAGCGCGATGTGGCCGAGCACCTGGGCGTGTCGCTGCGGCTGGTGCAGCGTGAGCTGAAAGCCGCACAGGATTACCTGGCCGAACGCAGTGGGCAGGGGCGGCAGGTGCGGTTCTGAGGCACGGCATCCGTCTACACTTTGACGCCGAGCAGAACCCCGCAGCGTGCGGGGACGGCAAGAGCCCTCATGGACGCTGACGATCAACCGCACCGCCTGCTCGACGCCGTGGAGCGCCAGGCCCACGCGTGGGTGGTGCGGTTGACCTCGGGCGAGGCCACGGCGGCCGATGGCAGGAAATTCCGCCAATGGTGCGAGGCCGATCCCGGCCATCGGCAGGCCTTTGCCCGCGCGAAGCGGCAATGGGAGCAGGTACGCCTGGCCGGTGAGCAGCTGCCTGCCGCCGCACGCCAGCCGCAGGTGGCAACCCCGGTGCAACGCTGGAGCCGGCGCGCATTCCTTGGTGCGGCCGTGGCGGCACCTGCGAGCCTGGCCGTGGTGGCTGCGCTGCACCCGCCGTTGGGCTTGTGGCCTTCAGTGACGGCGATGACGGCCGATTTCCACACCGGTACCGGCGAGCGGCTGCTGATTGCGCCGACGCCGCATCTGAAGATCGAACTGGATACGCAGAGCAGCCTGCGCCGGCGCAGCGACGCGCAGGGTGAGGGCTTCGAGCTGGTGCAGGGACAGGCGGCGATCGACGCCGCAGCGGGAACACGCCTGGCACTGTTCGCCGGGCCGGGCTGCCTTGTAGCCGACGAGGGCGCAGCACGCCTGGATGTGCGCAACACCGACGGCCAGGTGCGTGTGACCTGCCTGCGTGGCAGCGTTCGCATCGAGCATCCGCAAGGTCGCCTGCAGCTGCAGGCCGGCCAGCAGACGGTGTATGACGAGCGCCTCAGCGGCGTGGTGGCCGAAGCCGTGGCGGCCGAAGTCAGCGCGTGGACCGAAGGCATGTTGGTATTCCGCCGCGCGCCGCTGCGTGAGGTGGTGGCCGAGATCAACCGCTACCGGCGCGGCAAGGTGCTGCTGGGCGAATCGGCACTGGCGCGCGCCCCGGTCAGCGGGCGTTTCCGCATCGATGATCCGGACGCTGCGCTGGAGCAGCTCGGGCAGACGATGTCGCTCGGCCTGCGTCGCTTTCCCGGTGGAATTGCCGTCTTGGGGTAAGACCCTGGCTGCGCGCGACGCGCACGGCCGCTGCATGCATGGAGAGGCCAAGGATGCGCAACGAGACCATCGGTGTGTTGGATCTGCGCCGCAATCTGTCGGCGCTGCTGGAAACCACCCAGCGGCGGCCGCTGATGGTGCACCGCTATGGCGCGCCGTGGGTATGCGTGGTGTCCGATGCGCAGTGGCGACAGCAGGCGGTGCTGCTGGAATTCGAGCCGCAGGACCATCCGTTGGCGATGCTGTTGCGGTTGCAGCGGCAGGCCCTGCCGCTGTCCGAATCGGGGGTGCTGCCTGCAGCTGCACTGGCGCGCGCGCTGCTGTTGATGGCGATGCATGGCATCGAGGGGCTTCCGGCGCTTCACGATCACGTACGCTACCACCGGTTGTGGCACTGGTTCGTGGCCGCCAGCGATGCGCAGATGGAGGGATGGCAGTTGCCGCTGCTGCAGGCGTCGCTGGCGGCACTGTTGGATGACCCGGATGCGATGCACGCGCTGGTCGCATTCGCACAGCGCAGCGACGTTTCCGTGCTGGCCCGACGCTGCGGTGGCGATGCTCCGCGCCTGGACCTGGAAGCCTGCAGGCGGATGACGCTGCGGTGACATTCCCGCGATGCTGCCACGCACTGCTCAACATCGCGTTCGTGCTGTCGCTTCGGTTGCCTTGCTGACGTCTTCTGCAGAGTACGACGCTCCCGCGTCGCGGAGCGCAGGCGACGCCGATGAACGACAGTCGCAGGATCAGCATGCTGGAGCTGGATCGCCACCTGAGCCAGTCGCTGGAGCAGGCACGGCATGCACCAGTGAATGTGCAGCGCTACGGACAGCCGTGGGTGTGGATGCTGTCCAGCGATGCCTGGGCCGACGCCGCAAGGTGGTCAGCGCTGGATGCCAGCGGGCATCCGTTGATGGTGCTGCGGCAGGCGCTGGACGCACGCCTGCAGCCGTGGCCGGAATCGGCATTGGCCACGCTTGCACAGGAGTGCAGGGAGATGCGCATGGTGCAGCGTGCGGTGCTGCTGGTCACGCTGCGCGCGCCTGCGAGCGTGCAACGCCTGCACGACGATCTTCGCTATCACCAGGTGTATCGGCAGTTCATCGGCTTCGACCATGGAATGGCTTGGTCGCCGCTGCAGTGCATGCGCCTGCTGCAGGCGTGCGCCACGCCACTGCTGCGGCGCTGCGTGGACGACACGCTTGCGCGTGTTCCGTCATCGCTGCTGGACGCTGCCTGCGTGACCAATGCATGCCGCGTGGGTGATCGGCTGCAGGAACAACGGATTTCCGCAGGATGTTTATCGTAATGACACATGCGCCGCTGACCATGGGGCAGCGGTCTCTTCCAGGATGATGAGGGCGGAACAATGGCAACGCAGATGGGTGGTCGCAGGGCTCGGCAGCAGGGCTTCAGCCTGATCGAGATCATGGTGGTGGTGGTCATCATCGGCATTCTGGCTGCACTGATCGTGCCCCGGTTGATGGAACGCCCTGATCAGGCCCGCGTGGTGGCTGCACGCCAGGACATCGCCGCGCTGATGCAGGCGATGAAGCTGTATCGGCTGGACAATGGTCGCTACCCCAGTGCCGAGCAGGGGCTGCAGGCGCTGCTGAAGCCACCGCAGGGCAGTGCTGCGATGCCGGTAACGCCCTACCTCGACCGCTTGCCGGATGACCCGTGGGGGCACCCGTACCAGTACCAGAACCCCGGCACGCACGGCGATATCGATGTGTTCTCACTGGGGGCCGACAGCAAGCCCGGCGGCGAGGCCGGCAACGCAGACATCGGCTCCTGGCAGTTGTGAGGCCAGACAATGGGACGCCGGAAAATTCCAGGTGCGTTTGCCCGCCAACAGGGCATGGCGGTGATCGTCGCGATGCTGGTGGTGGCACTGGTGGCGGTGATCGCCACGGCGCTGCTGACCCGTCAGTCGGCGCAGCTGCGTGCGGTACGCAGCGATCAGCTGCGCATGCAGGTGCGTATGACCGTGGATGCCACCCTGGAGCGCGCGGCGCAGCAGTTGCGTGACGACGCGCGCGAGCAGTTGACCACCGTTGGCAGCGGACGCTGGGCGCGGCCGCTGCAGCTTCAGGTGCCACTGCCGGTGCACCTGCAGCTGGTGGACGCGCAGTCGAGGTTCAACCTGCGCACGCTGCTGGCCGACGGCCAACCTGCAGCAGAGGCACTGCGTGCGTTCACCACCCTGTGTGCCGGGCAGGGGCTGCCTCGCGCCGCCTGTGCCAGCGCCGCAACACAGATCCAGTCGCGCCTGCGCGATGGCGAGCGCCAGGCGCGCGCACCGCTGCCGCGCGAGTCGCTGATCGAACAGGTGCTGGCCGGCGCCGATCCGGTGGCGGTACAGGCACTGGCACGGCGCACGGTGGTGCTGCCTGCGCAGACCTTGGTCAACGCCAATACGAGTGATATCGCCGTACTGCAGGCGATTGCACCCGGGGTGGATGCCGGGCGCCTGCAGGCGCTGCTGGTCGAGCGCGACCGTGGCCACTGGCTGCTCAATCGCGGTGACATCGCCAACCGGCTGCAGCTGAGCAACGAACAGATGGCGCTGATGCCGCTGGGTATCCACAGCGAGTGGTTCCTGGCGGTAGGCCAGGTACAGGCAGACGGCGCATCGGTGGATTTCCGCGCATTGATCTGGCGCGAGTACCGCGACGACAGCGTGCGTGTGCAACGGGTATGGACAAGGATCGGTGCATGAGCACGCAACTGAGAATGCGCCTGCCGGCGCTGGATCGATTGGATGGGGACAGCGCGGTCGAATGGGCGCAGCTGCACAAGGACCGTGTGCTGGCAACGGGCAGTGACCTTCTGTCAACGCTGGGCCAGCGCTTTCCGCAGGCGGTGGTGCATGCGAGCCTGGACCCGCAGGACCTGATCCTGCTGGAGCTGCAGCTGCCGCCGCTGTCCGGGCGACGCCTGCAGGCGGCCCTGCAGGGCGAAGTGGAAGCGATGCTGCTGGATGATCTGCAGGAGGTAGCGCTGGGCCATGGTACGCAGGCGGCCGATGGCACGGTGGCGGTGGCGTGGCTTGGCCTGCACGCCATTGCGCGGGTACGACAGCAGTTGCAGGACTGTGGGCTGCAGCTGCAGGCGCTGCATCCGACGCCCTTGCTGCTGCCGTGGTCGGCCGGGCGGGCCACCTTGCAGGTGTGTGGCGAGCATGTACTGGTTCGCTGCGGCCGTGATCGTGGCTTCGTCCAGTGGTGCAGCGGGCGCGACTTGGCCTCGGTGATGCAGATGCTGGCCGTGCGCTTGCAGCAGGCCGGGGTGCAGACGGTGGAGTGGATCGATGCCGTACCGGCTGCCTGGGCCGAGCGCCTGCCAGCCAGCGTGCTGACGCAGACGGTGCAGTCCAGCGGTCCGCTGCCTGGCTGGTCGCTGCCGTTGCCGGCCATGGGTGCAGGTGCGCCGCGGCTGGCCATCGGTCTTGCGTTGGCGGCGGCGGTACTGGCTGCGCTGGGTCTGCAAATTCAGGTGTCGCGCTGGCATGGCGAGGCTGAAGCCTTGCGGCAGGACATGGCGCAAGGCTTCAGCAAGCAGTTCCCCGAGATCCACGAAGTGGTCGATCCGGTGCTGCAGGCGCGGCGTGCCCTGGCAGTGCCGGCAGCGCCACGGGCACTTCCTGCCGTGCAGCAGCAGGTTGCCAGCGTGCTGCAGGCGATCCCTGAGTTGGCTGGCCAGGTTCGCAGCCTGCGCTATCAGCCGGGCCAGCTGGACATGGAACTGGACTCCGACGCGCAGGCGTTGGCCGAGGACGCGCAACGGCTGGAGCGCTGGCAACAGGCGACGCAGGCACAGGGGCTGCAGCTTGCGCGCGAGGCCGGTGGCCGGTTGCGGATAAGCAGCGGGGCTGCGCCGTGACCGCAGCCGAGCCGCGTACAGCGGCCTCCCTGCGTGGATTGCAGCAGCGTTGGCAGCGGCTGGTGGCGCGCGAGCGCGCGATGCTGCTGTTGATGGCTGCGGCGATAGTGGCGGCCGCGCTGTGGCTGGGCTGGCTGCAGCCGCTGCTGAAACAGCGCAGCCATTGGCAGGCTGAACTGCCTCGGCTGCAGGCACAGTCGGCGGCACTTGCACCGCTGCTGCGTGCCCGTGAACAACAGCAGCAGGCGCAGGGCCAGCACCCGACGCTTGCCGGGCTGCGCCAGCAGATCACCGCTGCCGGCCTGGCCGACAGCCTGCATATCGAAACGCGTGACGGGCGCTGGCACCTGCAGGTGCGCAGTGTGCCCGCCGATGCGCTCTGGAACTGGCTGCTGCCCTTGCTGGCCGACCCGGCCATCGAACTGCAGCAACTGCAACTGCAACGCACAGGGGACGCGAACATGCCGGCGGCACGGATTTCCGGAAACATCGTGATGGCCGCCAATGGCGGTGGCCATCCATGAAGTCGATGCACAGCCTGGGCTGCAGCGCGTTAGTGGCACTGGTGGTGGGCTTGGCCCATCTTCCGGCGGCGGTGCAGGCGCAGGACGCCAGTGGCGAACCCGTGCAGTTGAACCTGGTGGACACCGACATCGGTGGGGTGCTGCGCATGGCGGCACGCTTCACCGGCCGCCAGTTCCTGGTCGACCCACGGGTGACCGGCAAGATGACCGTTGTCTCCGATGGGCCGGTCAGCCGTGTGCAGGCTTACCAGCTGCTGCTGGGTGCATTGCGCATGCGCGGCTTTGCCGTGGTCGAAAGTGGAGGCGTCAGCCGGGTGGTGCCACAGGCCGATGCCAAGCTGCTGGGCGGTCGTGTTGGTGTCGGCGGCGCGGGAGGCGAGATAACCACACGCACGTTTGCACTCCGCTACGAGAGCGCAGCGGCGCTGGTGGCGGTGCTGCGGCCGATGATCACCGCGGACAATCCGATCACCGCGAACCCGGGCAACAACACGCTGGTCATCACCGACTACGCCGACAACCTGGAGCGCATCGCGCGGGTCATCGCCAGCGTGGATACGCCGGCCGGCATGGACACCGACGTGGTCAAGCTGCAGCAGGGCATTGCCGTGGACGTGGCGGCGATGGTCGCACCATTGCTGGATGCGCAGGGCGCGGAGCCGGCGCAGAAGGTGGTGGTGATGGCCGACCCGCGCAGCAACAGCGTGCTGCTGCGCTCCAGCAGCCCGGGCCGCACACGCCTGGCGCGGCAGCTGGTGGAGAAGCTGGACAAGGCCCAGGATGAGTCCGGCAACCTGCATGTGGTGTACCTGCGCAATGCCCAGGCCACCCAGCTGGCCGGGGTGCTGCGGGGCGTGGTGGCAGGGCAGAGCGATGCGCCGGCGATGGGCAGCAGCGACGGCATCACCGCATTGCCGGGCGAGACCAGCCGCAGCGCCAGCACGCCGGCGCAACCTGCGCAGGGCAAGAGCAAGGGCAATGCGCTGGAATCGCCGCGGCTTGACCCGGGTCGTCGCGAGCCGATCGATGCCGGCAGCAGCGGTTTCAGCCAGAACGGCATCTCGGTGCAGGCCGACATCGCCACCAACACCTTGCTGATCTCTGCCCCGGAGCCGGTGTACCGCAACCTGCGACGGGTGATCGACCAGCTCGACCAGCGTCGGGCGCAGGTGCTGGTGGAGAGCCTGATCGTGGAGGTCAACCAGACCGATGCCGCTGAACTGGGCGTGCAATGGATGCTGGGGAACGGCCGCACGTTCGGTGGCACCCATTTCGGCGGCACCACTGGCGGTAGTGGCATCAGCACCACTGCGCGCACCACGCTGGATGTACTGCCGAAGGACGGCCTGAACATCGGCGTGATCGACGGCACGATCAACCTGCCGGGCGTCGGCCAGATCCTCAACATGAAGGCGCTGGCCAACGCCCTGCAGAGCAAAGGCGGCGCCAACATCCTCTCCACGCCGAACCTGATGACGCTGGACAACGAGGCGGCCAGCATCATGGTCGGGCAGACCGTGCCCTTCGTCAGTGGCCGCTATGTGACCGACGGTGGCGGTGGCAGCAACAACCCGTTCCAGACCATCGAACGCGAGGACGTGGGCCTTAAGCTGCGGGTGCGCCCGCAGATCTCCGAGGGTGGCACGGTGAAGCTGGACATCTACCAGGAAGTCAGCAGCATCGATGCGCAGAGCTCGGGCAGCGCCGGCATCATCACCAACAAGCGGGCACTGGATACCAGCGTGCTGCTCGATGACGGCCAGATCATGGTGCTGGGCGGCCTGCTGGAAGACAGCGTCAGCCACGGCCGTGATGCCGTGCCGGGGCTGGGGAAGATTCCGGTGCTGGGCGCGCTGTTCCGCAGCGACACGCGCAAGCGGGCCAAGACCAACTTGATGGTGTTCCTGCGCCCGCACGTGGTGCGTGACCCGGCCGCCGGACAGCGCCTGACCCGCGACCGCTACGACTACATGCGCAATGCACAGGCCGCTGCACAGCCGGTACAGAGCTGGGCATTGCCTGCACTGTCGGCACCGCAGCTGCCGCCGCAGGACCTGTCGGTGCTTGGCCAGGGCAATGCGCGTGATGGCCAGGGCCAGCCGTTGCAGAACGGCAGCCTTGCGGCGTTGTATCCGGCCAGCGAGGGCAATTTGCAGGTGGTGCAGTTTGCACAGGGGCTGGATGCGGCGCGTGCCACCCAGGCCGTGGCACAGGTGCGCGCGCTTGGCCTGCAGGCCTATGCCGAGACCACGCCGGGTGAAACGGGACAGCGTCTGCGGGTGCGGGTGGCGCGCGACCCGGCCACGCTCGACCCGGCGCTGCAGCAGCTGCGCGGGTTGGGCTACACCCCGGACCTGGTCATCGGCCCATGAGCATGCCGTTGCCGCTGCTGCCGTATGCCTGGGTGCGCAGCCACGGGGTGATGCTGGCCGAAGCAGGCGGCGCGCCGGTACTGCTGGGCACCGCCGAGACCGCCGCCTGGGCAGTGGCCGAGCTGCGCCGCCGGCACGGGCCAGTACCGTTCCAGGTGCTGGATGCGGCGGTCTGGCAGCAGCGGTTGGGCGAACAGTATCGTGACGGTGGCGATGCCGCTGCGGTGGTCGGCGCGGCCGAAAGTGAAGTCGATCTCGACCGGCTGATGCAGGATATGCCCGAGGTGACCGATCTGCTGGACGCGCAGGATGACGCGCCGGTGATCCGCATGATCAACGCGCTGTTGGCGCAGGCCGCGCGTGATGGCGCCAGCGACCTGCACATCGAACCTTTCGAAACGCATTCGGTGGTGCGCTACCGCGTCGATGGCACCCTGCGTGACATGGTGCAGCCACGGCGTGCGCTGCATGCGGCGCTGGTATCGCGCATCAAGATCATGGCCCACCTGGATATCGCCGAGAAGCGCCTGCCGCAGGATGGGCGCATCGCCATCCGCGTGGGTGGCAGACCGCTGGACATCCGTGTGTCCACGGTGCCGACCGGACATGGTGAGCGCGCGGTGCTGCGCCTGCTGGAAAAGGACGCCGGGCGACTGCAGCTGCAGCGGCTGGGCATGGCCGACGACACCCTGGCCACCTTCACCGGGTTGATCCGCCAGCCGCACGGCATCGTGCTGGTGACCGGACCGACCGGCAGTGGCAAGACCACATCGCTTTACGCCGCATTGGGGCAGCTCGACAGCAGCACCAGCAACATCCTCACCGTGGAGGACCCGGTGGAGTACGACTTCGCCGGCATCGGCCAGATCCAGGTCAACGCGCGCATCGGCATGAGCTTCGGCACGGCATTGCGCGCGATCCTGCGCCAGGATCCGGACACCATCATGATCGGTGAGATCCGTGACCTGGAAACGGCGCAGATCGCGGTGCAGTCGTCGCTGACCGGCCATGGCGTGCTGGCGTCGCTGCATACCAACGATGCGATCTCGGCGGTGACCCGCCTGGCGGACATGGGCGTGGAACCGTTCCTGCTGGCCTCATCGCTGCGCGGTGTGCTGGCGCAGCGGCTGGTGCGAAGGCTGTGCCTGCAGTGTAGGCGTGCCGAACTCGATACCGAGGGGCGCACCGTGTGGCGGGCGGTAGGCTGCTCCGCCTGCGCGAACAGCGGCTACCGCGGGCGCACCGGCATCCATGAGCTGTTCGTGGTGGATGAGCGCGTGCGCGCGTTGATCCATGAAGGGCAGGGCGAACCCGCGCTGCGCGAGGCGGCGCGGCGTGCCGGCATGCGTAGCCTGCGCCAGGACGGGCAGCGCTGGGTCGACAGCGGGGTGACCACGCTGGAGGAGATCCTGCGCGTGACCGGCGACGACTGAGGCGCGCATGGCACTGTTCGACTACCAGGCCGCCAATGCACAGGGGCGCATAGAGAAGGGACAGCTGGACGCCGATACCGCGCGCGGTGTGCGCCAGAAACTGCGTGGGCGTGGGCTGACACCGGTACAGGTATCAGCCGCACGCAATGCCGGCAGTGGCTGGGGCACGCGCAGGCTGTCGGCCAGCGAACTGGCCTGGGCCACGCGGCAACTGGCCAGCCTGCTGGCCGCCAGCCTGCCGCTGGAAAGCGCGCTGAGCGCGGTGATCGAACAGGCCGAACGCCCGCACGTTGCGCAGGCGCTCACCGCAGTGCGTGCCGACGTGCGCGCCGGTCAGCGGCTGACCGTGGCGCTGTCGGCGCGGCCGCGCGATTTTCCTGGGGTCTATCGTGCGCTGGTGGGTGCCGGCGAGGATTCCGGCGATCTGGCGCGGGTAATGGAGCGCTTGGCCGACTACATCGAAGAGCGCAACGCGCTGCAGGCGAAGGTGCTGACGGCATTCATCTACCCGGCGGCAATCAGCCTGGTGTCGGTGGCGATCGTGATCTTCCTGCTCAGCTACGTGGTGCCCCAGGTGGTGACGGCGTTCGTGCAGGCACGGCAGACGCTGCCGATGCTGACCCAGGTGATGCTGGCGGCCAGTGCTTTCGTTCGCGAGTGGGGCGTATGGACGGGGTTGGGCATCGGCGCACTGGTGGTGGGCTGGCGTCTGGCACTGCGGCGCCCGGATCTGCGCCTGCGCTGGGACAGCCTGTTGTTGCGCGTGCCGATGGTGGGCCGTTTCGTGCTGGGCGTGAACAGTGCTCGCTTTGCGTCGACACTGGCGATCCTGCTGGATGCCGGTGTGCCCCTGCTGCGTGCACTGGACGCCGCACGACAGACACTGGGCAACGCGCTGCTGGCGCGCTGTGCCGATGATGTGGCCGCTCGCGTGCGCGAGGGTACTTCGCTTGGTGCTGCGCTGAAGGTGCAGAAAGTATATCCGCCGATCCTGGTGCATCTGGTGGCCAGTGGCGAGAAGACCGGTTCATTGGCACCGTTGCTCGACCGCGCTGCACAGACCATCTCGCGCGAGATTGAACGCCGCGCGATGGCACTCACTGCATTGCTCGAGCCAACGATGATCCTGGTGATGGGGGGCGTGGTGCTGACCATCGTGCTGGCCGTGCTGATGCCGATCATGGAAATGAACCAGCTGGTGCAATGACGTGCATCCACGCATGGCGTGGATCCACCGCCGTCCGGTTTCTCCACACAATCCTCCACACCTTTTTTCGATCTTCCACAGGTTTCTTAAGCGGCCTGTCATCGGCGACGACCAGCATGTCCCTGTCGCCGCAGAGTGGGCTGGGAGGCCCTCGGCGGCAGCAGGCGTGTAGTGACCGTTCCTCCCTTGGTGTTTCACCTTCGCAGTAAACCCTTCAGGAGAAGATCATGAACAAGTACAAGACCCTGGCCGCGCTGGTTGCTACCGCGCTGCTCGCCACTGCCGGTGCCGCGTCGGCGCAGACCGTTACCGGTGGCGGCGCCTCGCTGCCGGCCGAGCTTTACAAGGGCCAGGCCGACAGCATCCTGCCGAGCAACTTCAGCTACGCCGTGACCGGTTCGGGCACCGGCAAGAAGGCCTTCCTGGAAAACAACTCGGCGCTGTTCTCGACCACCGGCACTGTGCATTTCGCCGGCAGCGATTCGGTGCTGAGCGGCACCGAGCTGAGCACCTACAACAGCACCTACAACGTCTCCACCGATGCCAACCGCTACGGCGCGCTGGTGCAGATCCCCTCGGTCGCCACCTCGGTCACCATTCCGTTCAACAAGGCCGGTTCGGCGGTTGACCTGTCGGTTGCCCAGATCTGCGGCATCTTCTCGGGCAAGGTCACCAACTGGAACCAGCTGGCGGGCCTGGGCCGCACTGGTGCCATCCAGGTCGTCTACCGCGGAGAGAGCAGCGGCACCAGCGAACTGCTGACCCGCTTCCTGACCACCGCCTGCCAGCCGGCTGACGTGTCGGGCACCAACCTGAAGTTGACCGGTGGCGTGCCGGCGTTCTCGGTGCAGTCGACCTTCGCCAACCTGTTCACCACCGTGCCGTCGAACTTCATCGCCGCTCCGGCTACCGGTGGCACCTCGCTGTACAACGCGGTGTACGCCGTTGACGGCCGCGTTGGCTACGTTGGCCCGGACGTGATCCCGAGCCTGGTCGACGCCACCAAGGTTGCCAAGGTCAAGGGCTTCTCGCCGGATGAAGTGAGCGTGCAGGCGACCCTGGAAACCGCTGCTCCGCCGACCGGCGCCGCTGCTGAAAATCCCGCCAACTGGGTGCCGGTGTTCGGCAACCCGTCCGCGGGCTATCCGATCGCTGGCTACACCAACTTCGTGTTCGGCCAGTGCTACAAGAACGCCACTGTCGGCGCCAACGTCCGTGGCTTCCTGACCCGCCATTACGGCAGCGTCGTGGTCGCCGGCGTCGAGCAGGGCCCGAACGATGCGGCCATCCGCGCGCACAAGTTCATCCCGCTGACCAAGGCCTGGCGTGATGCGGTCCGTACCCGCTTCGCGACCGCCAGCAATGCCGGCGCCGTGAACAACCCGAGTACCTGCGCCAGCATCGGCCGTCCGCTGTAACTGCGAGATACATCAAAAGTGTTCTCCGGGTGCGCCGGCCGTCAGGTCGGCGCACTGCGGTATGAACAAGGCCTGGCGTGATGCGATCCGCATGCGCTTCGTGGCCGCGAGCAACGCCGCTGCTTTGAACAATCCCAGCACCTGCTCGGGCATCGGCCGTCCGCTGTAACCGCAATTGCTTCGGTAGTTGCAGGAGACGCACAAGGGCGCCGGCAGCAATGCCGGCGCCCTTGTGCGTATGTCCGCTGCATGACAGTGATGCGCCTGTCGCCTTCACGCCGCCGCCACCGTCTATCAGGTGCAGGGCGTGCGTAGCGCAGGCCCCCTTCGTACTCGCCGCCGCCAACGCGGCCCATCAGGTTGACGAGGTCCCCGATGTCGCACCCGCATTCGCCCGCTGCCCGTTTCTCCGCCTCCCTGTGGCGCAGCCACCCGATGGCCTGGGCCGTGGCCGTGGCGCTGGGCACCGTGGTTGCTCCTGCCAGCCAGGCGCAGCAGGCGTTCAGCCCCGGCTGGTTCGCCGACCGCGGCGCCGCCCAGGGCGCGGCAGCGCAGAGTGGCCGCATGCCCAATGGCGTGCCGATCCAGTTCCAGTTGCCTGCACAGCAGCAGGATGCGGCGCGACAGAAACTGCAGCAGTCGATCGACAACCTCGGCACGGCCGCGCAGGCCATCGCATTGCAGCAGCGCATGCAGGAGCAGGCCAGGCAGGCGCGACGCGAGGCGGGCTTCGTGGTGGCCGATGGGCTGGGCAAGGATGGCCTGAAGGTGGACGGGAATCCGCTGACCCGTGGCTGGATCAATGCCCGCGAAGCGATCCAGTCGCAGGGCGCCGACGGACGGGTGCAGGTCAGCATCGAGCAGACCGCTGACCAGGCGATCCTGAACTGGGAAACCTTCAACATCGGTGGCAACACCACCCTCAATTTCCTGCAGAACCCCGACTGGGCGGTGCTGAACCGGGTCAACGACCCCAACGCACGGCCCAGCCAGATCCTGGGCCAGCTGAAGGCCAACGGCACCGTGTTCGTCGCCAACCGCAACGGCGTGGTGTTCGGCAACAACAGCCAGGTCAACGTCCGCAACCTGGCCGCCGCCGCAGCGCGGATCAGCGACGCGCAGTTCCGTGACAACGGCCTGTACAGTGCCGACGCGAACACCTCGGCCCTCACCGATGCGGTGGGCAAGGTCATGGTTGAACGTGGCGCGCGCATCACCACACATGAACCCACCAGCGCAACGCGTGGCGGTGGCTATGTGCTGCTTGCCGGCCACAGCGTGGAAAACGCGGGCCAGATCGAGACGCGCAAGGGCCAGGCCCAGCTGGTGGCCGGCGACAGCTTTGTGATCCGCCGCGGCGTGGGCACGGCGCAGAACACGGCTTCGACCACGCGGGGCAATGAGATCGCGCCGCGCTTCGTCACCGACAGCACGGCCGGCAGCGTTCGCAACAGCGGTCTGATCCAAGCGCGCGAGGGCGATGTCACTCTTGCCGGCCGCACGGTCGAACAGACCGGTGTAGCGGTTGCCACCACGACGTTGAACCAGCGCGGTACCGTGCATCTGCTGAGTTCGTCCTCCGACAGCAAAGGCAGCGTGACTCTGGCCACGGGTTCGACGACGGCGGTGCTGATCGAAGATGATGGCAAGACCACTGCGCTCGACAGCCAGCGCGATGCGCTCATCAAGGAATCCGGCGAGCAGGACAAGCTGCGCGGGGCCAGCAACAGCGGCACCTTCGACAATCTCTCGCGCCTGCAGGATCGCCGCGAGCAATCGCGCATCGAGATCGTTTCCGGCGGCGATGTGAACTTCCAGGCCGGCTCGCTGGCGGTGGCGACCGGTGGTCAGGTGATTTCCGATGCGGGCCGCCGCAGCTATCTGGACGACGGCGCCCGCGTGGACGTGGCCGGTGCGGTCGGCGTGCAGGTGGCGATGGAGAGCAACAACGTCAAGGTGAAGGTGCAGGGCAACGAACTGCGCGATTCGCCTGACAACCGTGACAGCGGCAAGCTGATCAGCAACGAGGTGTGGATCGACCGTCGCCAGTTGACCGAGGTGGCCGCAGGCACCGGTGGCTATGAAGGCACCCGCTGGTATGCCGGTGGCGGCTTGCTGGAAGTGAGTGGTTACCTGGACAACCAGGGGCATTCGATAGGCGAATGGGCTGCACAGGGCGGCACCGTCCAGCTGGCAGGCAAGGAGGTTGTCAGCCACGCTGGTTCGCGCATCAATCTGGCGGGTGGCAGCCTGGATGTGCAGTCTGGCGTGGTCCAGCAGAGCTGGCTGCGTGGCCGCGACGGCCAGCTGTACCGTCTTGATGATGCCCCGGCAGAGATGCTGTACGACGGTCTGTACCGGGGCTTTGAAGTGAAGCAGGAACGCTGGGGCGTCACCGAGTCGTTCCGCAATCCGCTGGTGGCACCCGGGCAACACTATGACAATGGCTATACCGTAGGGCGCGATGCGGGTCGGTTGCTGATCTCGGCACCCACCGCAGTTCTGCAAGGGCAGGTGGAAACGGGTGCATTCCAGGGGCTGCAACAGACACGCCGCCCCGACCAGGGCCAGGATGGATACGCGCAGGCGCAGACGGCTGCAGCCCGCAACGCTCAGCTCTGGCTGGGCCGCTACGACAACACCGGCCGCAATGCGGTGTATGACTCGCACGTACGGATTGGCGAGATCGCCGCCGACGCCCGCCCCTGGTCGCTGCAGGCGCCGGTGGAGGAGTCACAGCGCAGCACGGTGTCGCTGGACAGCAATGTCCTGAGCGCACAGCGCTGGGGCCGCGTCGACATCGCCACGGCGGGACGTGTTGAACTGGATGGCACGCTCAGGCTGCAGGAGGGTGGGCAGCTTGCTCTCACCGGTAGCCGGATCAGCTTCGGCGGCACCGTGCAGATCGCGGGTGGCCAGGTGGAGGCCGGAAACCTGCTTCCGGTGCTCGGTCAACCCACCGCGTTGCTGTCCGCCGGGCGTGGCGCGGTCGATGTTGCCTCTGGTGCAGGGTTTGATCTTGCTGGTGGTTGGAGCAATCCCTTTGCCGTGTCGGATGGGGGCGCCACGCAGGCGTGGATTGACGGTGGACAGCTGCGCATCAATGTCAGCCATGACATCACCGTGGGTGTGGGCGCACGTGTTTCGGTGGATGCGGGTGGCAGCATCGATGCAAAGGGCAAGGGGCGGGTAGGCAAGGGCGGCAGCGTCAGCCTGTTGGCGGCCAGCACCGATGTCGCCACCGATGGCAGTGGCCGGCTGCGTATCAGCGATGGCGTCCGCTTCAGTGCGCTCGGCAGCGGCAGCGGCGCCTTCAACCTTGCGACCGGGGGCGAGGTCGTCATTGGCGGTGCGGCGTCGGCGTCGGAAGCGCTGCGGTTGCAGGCGCCGCTGTTCAGCAGCGGCTTTTCCCGCTACGACATCGGTGGCCACAACGGGCTGACCGTTGAAGACGGCGTGCAGTTGAATGTGGAACAACCGGTCCTGCGCCTGGCCGAGGGTGCGCAGAGTGCCTCGAGCCGTGAGCAGGGTCTGCAGGCATGGTCACCCTTGTTGTACATGGTGGATCCTGCCAGCGGTCGCGTCAGCCAGCGCGCGGGTGCGAGCCTGACGCTGCGCGCCGGGCATCTGCTGTCGACCGGTGACCTGCGCATCGGCAGCAATGCCGTGCTCAACGTCGACCCAGGGCAGTTGATGGAATTGTTCAGTTCCGGCGACATCAATGTGGCGGGCACGCTGAAGGCGGCGGGCGGTCGCATCCGTCTGGATGAAGCCTTCGATCCATCGACGGTGCGCGCCGACGGACGCCGCGAACGCCGCTGGACGATCGCCGACGGGGCGCTGCTGGATGTGAGTGGCGATGCAGTTTCCTCCGCCGATGCGCGCGGGCAGCTGCGTGGGCAGGTACGCAAGGGCGGGACGATCGAGATCGGCGGTGCACTGGACTGGGAGGACCAGGACAACCTGCGCCACCTGCCGCCCGATACCTTGGTGGTCGTCGAGCGTGGCGCGCGGCTGGGTGCTTCCGGCGCCTCGGCGTTGCTTGATATCGACGGCAGCGGGCGCACGCAGGTGGACAGCGACGGCGGCAGCATCGTGCTGCGCGCGGCCAATGCGCTGTATCTGCAGGGTGTGCTTGACGCATCGGCAGGCGGTGACAGCGCCCGGGGCGGCACCCTGGGTGTGGCGTTCGGTGGTGGCACCTATGGTGGAAGCGCCGGGAACAAGGAGGTGCTGGCACCGCGTGTTATCTCGCTCACCCAGGACACGCCAGCGGACCAGCGCCTGCCCGACCGCCTGGAGTATGGCCATGCCGCGTTGTCGGTCCAGCAGATCGAGGCCGGCGGCTTCGATCATCTCTCGCTGTTCGGGGATCTCCGGGCGCAGGGCGATGTCAATCTTCGCATGGACCAGAGCCTGCGTATCCATGGCTTGAATGAGCGCGCCCTGGGGTTTGCAGAGGGCAACAATGAGGGCAGTCGCCTGCAGCTGAGTGCGCCCTACGTCCGCCTTGCGCAGGGGCGTTGGTGGCAGCCGGCCGGCGAAGGCACGCTGCGCCCGTTGGAGGCATCGTTCGACGTGGGCAAGCAACATCGTTTCGATGTCACGGCCGACCTGATCGACCTGCGCGATGTCACGTGGCTGGCCGGCTTCGATCACATCGACCTGCGCAGCAGCGGCGACATCCGAATGCTGGCCCCGGTCGCCAGCAGTTCGCGGGAATCCACGCTGGCAAGCCCGGGGTCGATCGATATCAGCGCTGCGCGCCTTTATCCGGCAGCCCAGGCCAAGGGTCGCATCGTAGCCGGCGTTCCGGCCATCGGCCCTTCGGGATTGCCGTTCTGGGAAAATCCAGAGGCCGTACTGCGCATCCATGGTGTTGCGGGCGGTGCGCGACCGGCACCGGATTCTGCGTTCGGCAGCCTGGAACTGGTGGCGGCGACGGTGGTGCAGGGCGGCAATGTGCAGGCGCCGTGGGGCCGTGTGCAGCTGGGCGGCCAGGAGTTCAACTCGGATCGCGCCAGCCGTGTCGATCTGCTTGCCGGCAGCGTGACCTCCATTAGTGGCGCCGGCCTGACGCTGCCATTCGGCGGCACGGTGGACGGTGTGACTTGGCGAAAGGCCGGTGCCGAATTCAATGTGCTTGACCCCGGATCGGTCAATATCCCGATTGGTGTGAACATCGTGGCCAATGCGTTCAACGGCGCCACAGGCAGCGTCGTGGATGTTTCCGGCGGAGGTGAGTTGTCCGGCGCTGCCTTCGTGGCCGGGCGCGGCGGCTCGGTCGATATCCTGCGACACACGCTGGCGGATGCGAATCCGCGCTATGGCTTCAGTCACGCTGGCAATGCGGTCTACGCCATCGTGCCGGGGCGATCGGACGTGCAGGCTCCGTTGGCGACAGCAGACGGCAGCGCCAACCCGCGTGTGGGTCAACAGATCACCATACCCGCAGGCGTACCGGGGCTGCCGGCCGGCACCTACACGCTGCTGCCAGCCAGCTACGCCCTGCAGCCCGGCGCGTTCCGCGTCGAGATCGGTGCGGAGAACGCGATCGGCAGTGGCCAGCCGGTGTCGACCGGTACCGGTTCCTGGCGGCTCAGCGGGCATCAGGGCCAGGGCTTCGGTGGTTCGGTCTCGCCGCTGCTCACCGATCTGCTGCTGACGCCTGCGGAGACCGTACGGCGCCATGCCAGTTACAACGAAACATCCTACGGCACATTCGTGCAGGGCGTGGCTGAACGTCGCGGTGAAGCACTGCGCTGGCGACCCGTAGATGCCGGCAACCTCAGCCTGATGCTCGGCGATGGCGCGGGTCGCATGGGCACGCCGGCCGTCACCTTTGCTGGACTGTCGCGCTTCAATCCAGGCAGCGCGCAGGGGCGCGGCGGCATTCTCTCGGTCAACCTCGTTGCGTCGAACGGTGCATCGCTGGAGATTGTCAAAGAAGGCAGCAGCACCAGCACTGAGGGCGGCGCGACCGTCTTCGACGCGGCGCTCAATGCAATGCGGCCGGAGATCATGCTGATCGGCGGGACGTTCCGCCGTGACGCGACCACCAACACGGTGGAAGGCAGCGCAACGCAGCTGGCCGTGCGCAGCGGCGTCAATCTGGTGGCGCAGGAAGTGCTGCTCGCGGCCGCCTTCGGAGGCAAGGGCATCCTGCTGGAGCAGGGCGCCTCGATCGACACCCTGTCCCTGGCCGATCCCTCGCGTGTGGACCAGGCCACGGCGCCCTATCTGGTCTCGGGTGGGCTGCTGGCAGTATCCAATCAGCGCTTGACGGCGCTCAGTGCGCAGGGTGGGGCAGCGGCAGGGGCGGTGGCGATCGATATCGGTGGCTGCGTGGCGGGCTGCAGCGGGCAGACCCGTTTGCTGTCTGCTGGCAGCATCAATGTGGTCACCGACGGCGCCTTGAACATCGGTGATGCGGTGAGCTATGGCACCCGTCAGCTGGGCCTGGGCATGTCTGCGCTCAACCTGGGCAGTGCCGAGGCCATTGCAGCGGCAGCGGCGGCCGGCGGCCTGCCGGCCGGCATGACCATGAACCAGGATGTCCTGCAGCGGCTGCTGCGCGGCAATACTGCGTCTGGCGCGCCTGCGCTGGAAGCACTGAGCCTGACCGCGCGTGATGCGATCAACGTGTTCGGCAGCGTCGACCTGGACACCCGTGACAGCGCGACCGGGCGCAGCAGCCTGCGCAGCCTGGTGCTGGGTGCACCGGCCATCCACGGCTACGGTGCCGCCACCGACCGCGCACGCATCTTTGCCGATACGCTGGTCTGGGACGGTACGCTGGCGGGCACGACGTTGCCGGGCGGCGAACAGGCACAGCCGGGCGGGGAGGCGATGGTCGGTCGTCTCGGCAGTGGCCAGCTGGAGATCAACACGCGCACGCTGCAGTTGGGGCGAGCGCCGTTTACCCGGCCCAATTCGTCGGTGGCCGCCGATCGCCAGATCCTCGGCTTTGCCGGGGTCACGCTGGCAGCGTCCGAGCGGATGCTGTTCTCGGGCAAAGGCAGTCTCGATGTTTTCCAGCAGCAAGGCGACTACGTGGCTGGCAGCGGCTGGCAGCTGACGGGAGGCGCGCTGGATATCGTCACGCCGCTGCTGACAGGCGATGCGGGCGCGCAACTGGCGATACGCAGTGGCGGCAACGTGCAGCTGCGCGGCGCAGGCGCCACCACAGGCAATGACGCGCTGGGGGCGGAACTGTCGATCAAGGCCGATCGCATCGCGATCGACAGCCGGGTGGCGCTGGCCTCCGGCCGGTTCGATGCGAATGCACGCGAGGGAATTTCGCTGGGCGGCAGCGCCGTGCTGGACCTGGCCGGCCGCAGGGTCAGCCTGTATGACGTGGACAAATACAGCTGGGGTGGCGATGTCACGTTGTCATCCAGCGAGGGCGATATCAGCGCCGATGCGGCTTCGCGCATCGACGTATCGGCTCGAAACAACCGTGGCGGTCGCTTGACGGTGCAGGCACTGGGCAAGCAGGGGGGCAGCGTGGCGCTGGCCGGAACACTGCTGGGCAGTGCCAGCGGGCGCTACGATGCCGGCGGTACCGAGGTGCCCTACGACGGCGCTGAACTGGTATTGCGTGCTCGTCAGCTGCAGGACTTTACCGGGCTCAACACACGGCTGACGAGCGGTGGCATTACGGGTGGCCGTGCCTTCCAGTTGAGCGAAGGTGACCTGGTGATCGGTAATGAAGTGAAGGCTCGCCACGTCGATATCAGCCTTGATGGTGGCAGCCTGCAGGTCAACGGCCGCATCGATGCCAGCGGCGAACAGGTCGGCAGCATCCGCCTGTCGGCACGCGATGTGCTGCGCGTGGACGACACGCTGGATGCTCATGGCAGCGGCCTGCGCGTGGACAGCTACGGCAAGATCATCGACAGCCCGAACCGGGCCACGATCGAGCTGACGTCGGCCAGTGGAGGCCTGCAGCTGGGCGGTGCGTCGGCGCTGGATCTGCGTGCCGGCACCTCGGTGCCGGCCGGTACCGCTGCGGGGCAGAACGATGGACGTGCACGCGGCAGCGTCAAGCTCAATGTGCCGCGCGTGGGCACCGATGATGCGGCCATCGAGGTGGCCAACGGCGTCCGCATCGTCGGTGCCGGCGATATCCAGGTCAACGCAGTGCGCATCTATGACTCGGCACCGCTGGCCAGCGCGCCGGACGTACATGGCCATCGCCCGCAGGTGATCAACCAGCGCTGGCTGGATACGGTGGTGGACCCGGACAACAGCGTCTGGATGAACGGCGCGCTGGCCAACACCGGCCTGCAGCAGCGCACTGCGGCCTTGGGCAGCTACCGCCTGCGCCCGGGTGTGCAGATCGTGGCGCGGACCAGCAGTGACAACCCGCGTGGCGATCTGGTCGTGGCCGGCGATATCGATCTGTCCGGCTACCGCTACGGACCGCAGTCGAACCGGCTCGATCCTGCGCGCCGCGGCTTCGGTGAATCCGCCGCGCTGGTGCTGCGTGCCGAGGGCGATATCAATGTCTACGGCAGCATCAATGACGGCTTTGCGCCGCCGCCGGCCAATCCCGATGAGGACGGCTGGGTGCTGCTGGAGGGGCGCAGTGGCGGTACGCCCAACACCGCGTTCGGCGGCGACCTGATCGTGCCCGGCGAGGGTGTCCAGCTGCAGCGCGGCACCGAGTTCCGCGCCGGCGCCACGCTGAACTATGCATTGCCATTTGAGGGCGTGACCTTGCCGGCGGGAACCGTGCTGCCGGTGGAAATGGTGTTGTCCGGGCCGCTGCTGCTGCCGGCCGGTACTGTGCTGGGCGCGGCAGTAACGACAGGCAGCGGGCAGGTGATGGCGGCCGGTACCGTGCTGGCACAGGCGCTGGCATTGCAGTCCGGTTCCCGCCTGGGTGCCGGCTTCCGTCTGCGCACGCTAGCGCCGGTGGCCGCACAGGTGTGGCCGGCCGGTGTCGCCCTGCCCATGGCAATGAAGCTCTCCGGCGCACTGGATCTGCATGCCGGTGCGATCATTCCCTCGATGACCAAGGTGGAGCTTGCCGGCGACGCGCCGGTAAAGCTGCGGACCGCGGATGCCAGCGGTCGGCAGGGACGCAACTGGGCGCTGGCGGCTATGCTGCCTGAAGGCACGACGTCCTGGGATCTGACTGCGGTGGCGGGTGCGGATACCACCGCCGCCGACCCGCGCACCCGCCGCTGGGGCAGCGAGGGCAGCATCGTGCTGGCGGACAGCCACTACAGCACCATCGGCACGGTGACCACGACGACGGAATGGAAGGGTGATCGCGTGATCACCCTGGACGGCTCGCTGAGCCTGTGGGGCGATGAATCGTGGGTCGGGAAGCCCGTGGCCGATCTGGCCCGAGAGCTCGGTTTGACCGAGAACGAAGTCTGTGACTCCGGACCCAACTGCGGCCCCGCCCCGCGCCTGGTCGACAAGGAAGGCTCGTTGGCATGGTGGGGCGATGAATCCTGGGTCGGCCGCCCGGCTACGGAACTGGGTGTCGAGATGGGCATGTCGGAGGAAGAGATCTGTGCGGCGATGGGCTACTGCTATGGTGGCGGCACGCTGACTGAAGTCACTACCTATGGCAAGCGCTTGGGCGCGCCGGCCTGGAGCGTGCTGCGAACGGGCAAGGGTGACTTGACGCTGCTGGCCGCCCAGGACGTGCGCATGAAGTCCGGCTTCGGTGTGTATACCGCAGGTGCGCCGACGTCGTTGGGCGATGGCTACGACGCGCAGTTCAACCCGGCGCGTGCGGCTGCGCCCTGGCAGACCTCGCTGCTGGGCAAAAATCAAGTCTCGGGCAGCTATGATGCGGCGCTGATCAACTACCGTGCCTGGTATCCCGATCATGGTGGCGATGTCAGGGTCGACGCGGGGCGAGACATCATTGGCGATGTCTGGACTGCCCGGTCCGAATCGGGCACGGCGCAGCGCGACCAAGCGGGGCATTCAAGTGCTGCGGTGGGAAACTGGTTGTGGCGGCAGGGTTCGGGCACGACGGAGGGTGTCCAGACCACAGCAACCAGCTGGTGGATCAACTTCGGCACCTACAGCACCGTCGGCGCCGAGCAGGACGCGACGCCCCGCATGGTCGGCTTCACCGGCTTCGGCACATTGGGAGGGGGCAATCTGTCCCTGGAAGCAGGCCGCCACTCGGGGGTGATCGCTTCGATGGGCAATGCCCTGGGGTTGTTGACTGCGCCCCATTCCAGCGCCATTGTCGCTGCGGTCGGGTCGACCGGACGCGTCAGCAACGGTGAACTGCATCTGACGGGGGGCGGAGACCTGACGCTGCGAAGCGGCGGTGCGCTCAACCCAGGCCTGCGTGCGAGCGCGCAGCAGCCCGAAGGTTTCCTGCAGGATCTGGATCTCAATGGCGCCGTGACCAATCTGCGGGGCAGTACACTGCTGCAGGCGGCGCGTATCGGTGGTCTCAGCGCGATACAAAGCAGCTACGGAACGTTGGGCCTGAAGAATCCGTTCGTGGCCGACGCACCCGTGGCGATGGCGGGGCCGGTGCTCATCCTGGGTGATTCCACCGCCCGCCTGCAGGCCCGTGGCGACATTGTTCTTGGTGGCGCCGCAGATGCGGGGCGTGTACCGACGTCCAACTACAACGACGTGGTTCTGAGTGATGGCCAGCATGCAGCTGGCACTACGTGGTTCTCGCTCTGGACCCGAGGCACTGCACTGGACCTGTTCTCGGCAGGCGGAAATCTCGCACCAAGCCTGGCCGGGAGTCTGCATGCAACCGGTAGCAACATGTTCGCTGAAGGCGTCGCGCTGCAGGATCGATCCGTTCCCCCCAACATCAATTACTGGCTGTATCCGTCCAGGTTCAGCGCAGTGGCAGCGAGTGGTGACATCATCAGTGCCTCGCTTCGAGGCCTCGGACCGGGCGCGAACACAGGCGATGTGATGCTGCTCGCGCCTTCGGCCAGCGGCCAGCTCGAGGTTCTGGCCGGGGGCTCGATCTTTGCCGCGATCGATGCCACGGGCATTGCACGTTCCGGTAGCGATGCCCGCCTCCCTGGTCCCTTTGATCCTGCTTTCATGGCCCAGCGGAGCGTCAGCCGAATCCGGGTCAGCCACAATCTCTCCGACGATGGGGTGCAGGGGACCGATCCGGCGGCGATCCTGCCATTGTTCGCGTTCGGCCCCAGTACCCCGACCACCGGTGCGCTGACGTCCCGCCCCACTTCGCCAAGTCGCTTCTATGCCGTGGCCGGTGACATCATCGGGTTGGGCAGTGGTGGCCGCCGACAGCTGATGCAGAACACCGGTACCGCGAACCGGACGCTGTTTGATTGGTATGAAGCGGGATCGGCGGTACAACTGCGCGCCGGTCGCGATGTGATCAACGCGAATGTCACCGCGCTCAACACCAGCGGTACCGATATCAGCGGTATCGACGCTGGGCGGGACATCATCCGCAGCAACCTGACGGTAGCCGGCCCCGGCAATGTCGAGGTGAATGCCGGCCGCCAAGTGCGCCAGGAAGAGGCCGGAAGCATCGTCAGTCTGGGAGGCGTCGTGCAGGGTGATACCCGCCCAGGTGCGAGCATTGCGGTGACGGCTGGCAATCAAGGCATCGACTTCGATGCAATGCGCGCGCGTTACCTCGACCCGGCCAACCTGGCCGATCCGGCGCAGTCGCTGGCGGCGCAGCCTGGCAAGGCGGTGAAGATCTACGACAAGGAACTGAAGCAGTGGCTGCAGCAGCGCTTCGGCACCGCTGCCGAAGGCACGGATGCGCTGGCTGCGTTCGATGCGCTGCCGAAGGAGCAGCAGCGCATCTTCCTGCGCCAGGTCTACTACGCTGAGCTGCGCGAAGGTGGTCGTGAATACACGAATGCAGAAGGGCCGCGTTTCGGTTCCTATCTGCGCGGGCGCGAAGCGATCGCCACGCTGATGCCGGACAAGGATGCCAATGGCGCAACGATCAACCGTACTGGCGATATCGTGATGTACGGCGGTTCCGGAGTGCGCACCGAAGCGGGCGGCAACATCGAGCTGATGGCGCCAGGCGGGCAGATCGTGGTGGGCGTGCAGGGCGTGGTGCCTCCGGCCAGCGCGGGCCTGGTCACCCAGGGCCAGGGCGACATCCGTCTGTTCAGCCAGGACAGCGTGCTGCTGGGCCTGTCGCGGGTGATGACCACCTTTGGTGGTGACATCCTGGCGTGGTCCGAGCAGGGCGACATCAATGCCGGCCGCGGTTCGCAGACCACGCTGCTGTACACCCCGCCGCGCCGGGTCTATGACACCTGGGGCAATGTGATCCTGTCGCCGCAGGCACCGGCCAGCGGCGCAGGCATCGCAACGTTGAACCCGATCGCCGAAGTGGCGCCGGGCGATGTCGACCTGATCGCGCCGCTGGGCACCATCGACGCGGGCGAGGCAGGTATCCGCGTGTCGGGCAACATCAACCTGGCGGCACTGCAGGTGCTCAACGCCGCAAACATCCAGGTGCAGGGCGACAGCAAGGGCCTGCCGGTACTGGCCTCGGTGAACGTCAACGCGCTGGCGTCGGCAAGCGCTGCGGCCAACAGCGCCAGCCAGGCCGCACAGGACGTGATGCGCAAGAGCCAGGACGATGCGCGGCGCAACCAGCCGTCGGTGATCAGCGTGCAGATTCTCGGCTTCGGCAGTGCCAGCAGCAGCATCGACCCGCCAGCACGCGGAAACACGGCCGCCGCCACGGGCTACGACGTCAACAGCGCCTTCCAGTTCCCGCAGGCGCGTGCAGAAGCAGGCAAGCAGCCGACCCAGTAGACCCACGCCACGCGCGGATGGAAGAACGGTGCGGACCAAGGTCCGCACCCACCACGCGCAGAACAGAGGATCGGGCCAGCTGCCAGGGAGCGGTGGCGGCCCCAGCCAGGACGGCACCGAGGGCAGGGAGCGGCCATCAGCGGTGAGGACCACCGACACGGCGTCGCCGGGCGCGGGACAGCGCCCGGCGACCGGGGGGGCAGTAGATCCACGCCATGCGTGGATGCAGCCCAGTACACCCGCGGCATGCGTGGATGCAGCCCAGTAGATCCACGCCATGCGTGGATGCTCCTCTCAGAGCGCCAACACCCGCCGGTAACTCAACGGCCCGCGTCCATCACGCAACCCCAACCGCAACTCCAGACCGGTCGCAGGCAATACCTCGCCCTGGCTGGGCAGCATCGCCCAACCCACTCCCGGCTGCCATGCCCGCACCTCGAATCGGTGCACATCACGGGCCACCAGCAGCCCGCGCGTCGGCTCGGGCGCAGGCAGTGGATAGTGATCGGACGGCGCACCGCTGGCACGCCACAACGTGCTGCCTTGCCGCCACCAGCGAACGCGCTGCCACTGCAGCCCATCACTACCGACGCTGCGAGTGATCTCCAGGGTAAAGCCGCCATCGGGGTGGCGCTCACTGGTCAACGACGGCGGCAGCAGCCGCGCGGGTTGATCGGCCGGACGCACCGCGCCGTTCATCAGCGCATCGTCAGCACGCATCTCGATATCGCGCTGGAACTGCTGCAGCACCCGCATCGCCGTGCCGGTCTCGGCATCGGCGTGGCGCAGGCGCTGGTCAGTGTTGGCCACGCTGTCCAGTGCGCGCCAGCAGATCACCGCCAGCACGCCCATGATGGTGATGGCGATCATCACTTCGATCAGGGTGAAGCCGCCCGCAGCGCGCTTCATGGCGCCGCCGTCCATGGCAGCTGCAGGCGCGCCAGCGATTGCTTCGGTGCATCTTCGGCCACCACGCTCAAGTCCAGCTGCGGTTGCCCGTCGGCGCCGCTGCCCAGGTGCTGCTGCACCAGGAAACGGGTGCGCCCCTGCAGGCACAGCAGACGTGCATCGCCGGGTGGCTGTGCGGCCAGGCGCAGCTCCTGCCAGCGGTCCTGCGCGCACAGCAGGGCCAGCCGACGGTCACGCAGACGCGACTGGTCATCGGTCGCCACCGCCACCGAGCGCATCACCGCCGCCAAGGCGATGGCCACGATGGCCAGCGCGATCAGCACCTCGATCAGCGTGAATCCGTGTTGCTTCCGCTTCACTGTATGACCTGCAATTGTCCACTGCCATCATCACGAAGACGCAGTCGACGACCGTCCAGCGACAACGTCAGCTCCCACGGCACGCCGATCCATTCGGGGCTCAATTCGATGGCGGCCGTCGGTTGCACTTTCATGCCGTGGGTCTGCCACTGCTGGGGGCGCAGCAGGTCATCGCGCCGCAGCTCGACCCAGCCTTCGCTGTCGCGGCGGCTGAAGCGATAGCCTTCTGCGCTGGCCTGCCAGCGGATCGGCCGACCATCGATGCGTGCTTCATCGCGCGCGACCTGCAGGCGCTGCGCCAACCGCTCCGATTCCTGGCGCAGCTGCCGCGCAGGGTCGAGCAGGCTGCCAAGGCCAAGGCCGATGCCCGCCGTGCAGATGCCGATGATGACCAGTACCACCATCAGTTCAATCAGGGTGAAGCCGCGCGGTCTGCGTTGCATCGGACATCGCCTCCCGTCCTTGCCGGTACCTGCCAGCGTAGGCGCGGATGATGAAACAAAAGCGTCAGCGACAGCTGCTAGCGTGGCCGCACAGGACCCTGGCGAAGGTGCGGAACATGGACGGCAGGCGTTGGGATCGCAATCGCATGTTGACCCTGCTGGCGGCGATGCTGCTGCTGGCCGTAGCGGGATACTGGGGCATGGCCCTGTTCATGGCGCCGGCTCGCGTTGCCGCCGCAGCTGTGCAGGTTGCCGTACCTGCTGCCCCGGCCTTCGACGACGCTGCGAGCGCACCGCTGGTGCGGCTGCTCTCGCCCGGTGCGGTGCAGACCGACGTGACCGTGCTGGGCGTAATGGCCGGGCAGCAGGCGCCGTTGGCGCTGCTGTCGGTGGATGGGGCGCCTGCCCAGGCCTATGCACCGGGCCAACGTCTGGGTCCATCTACCGTACTGGCAGCAATCAGCGCCAACGCGATTGAACTGCAGCAGGCAGGACAGCCGCGCTCGCTGCCCGTGCCCGAACTGCCGCCCATGCCTACCGATGGCATCGTCCCCGCCGCGCTGGGGCGGCACTGAACACGGCTCAGCGCGCTGGGCGCTGTGGCACCACCGAACGCCCGAACGCATCGCCCATGCGTTGCCGCGTGCCTTCCAGGTTGTACTGCAGCAACTGGTTGCCGGGCTTGCGCATCAAGCGTTCGGCCTCGGGAAGATTGGGGCGGGCGGCTGCGCTTTCTGCCGGCGCCAGCTTGCGTTGCAGGCAGTCCCAGGCGGGGATGCGCTCGCCATTGACCTGTACTTCGATGCATGGCGCTGCATCTGCATGTCTGGCAGCCGGGTCGGCCCGCGCCCAAGGTGAAGCCAGAGCCAGAACCAACGCCAGACAGAGGGCAGGGTGGTTTGGCGTAAACAGGGTGGCGTGCATCTTGAATGTCCCGAGGCAGTAATCGCTTTGCATTGAAGACGTGTGCCAGGCGAAGTGTCCGCCTGCGCCTGTTTCAGCATCGTCAACAGATGACAGTGCTGTCACAAAACTGTTGGCGGTTTTGACGCGGCCTGCACGTCCTGTTGGTAGACCCACGCGCCGCTCCCTGGCCATTCCCTTCGATACGACGCGATGCCTTCGATGACTCCCGTTCCGTGCCGTGCCGTTCGCCTCCCGCTGCGCCTGCATCCCTTGCTGCTGGCCCTGGCGTCGTTGCCATTTCCAGTGCTCGCGCAGGACGCCGCGCCAGCGCCCACAGTGAACATCAACGAGTACATCGTGCGCGGCAACACCGTGCTCGATGCACGTCAGATCGAACGTGCGGTAGAACCGTTCCTCGGCCCGGGAAAAACGCTCGCCGATGTCGAGAAGGCGCGTGATGCAGTCAACGCGCTGTACCAGCAGGCCGGCTACCAATCGGTCTATGTGGAGCTGCCCGAACAGCAGGTCAACGCGGGTGTGGTGCTGCTGAAGGTGCAGCAGACGCCCATTGGCCAGCTGCGCGTGGTCGGTGCCCGCCATGACTCACCCGAACGCATCCGCGAACGGGTACCGGCGCTGGCTGAGGGGCGCGTGCCCGACTTCGACCAGGCACAGAAGGAACTGACTGCGCTGAATGAAGGTGGCCGCCGCCAGGTGCTGCCGCTGGTGCGCGAAGGCCAGGTGCCGGGCACCATGGATGTGGACCTGCAGGTGGAAGAGAAGTCGCCGTGGCGCGCCAGCGCGGCACTCAACAACGACCACAGTGCCGACACCGAGAAGCTGCGGCTGAGTGCATCGCTGGCCCACGACAACCTGTGGCGGCGTGGACACAGCGCGAGCATCGGCGTGTTCATCGCGCCGGAAGACACCGATCAGGCAAAAGTGTTCTCCGCGTCCTACACGGTCCCCTTCGAGGGCACGCCGTGGAGCCTGGAGGCATCCGGTTACAAGTCCGACAGCCGCGTACTGAATGCAGGTGGGCAGGTCGGTACCGGCACCGGCACCAATGTGATCGGCAATGGTCATTCGATCGGCCTCAAGCTCAACTACCGCCTGGTTGGCAGCAGCCAGTGGTGGCGCCAGCTCAGCCTCGGCGTGGACTTCAAGGACACCGAAGAAGACACGCAGATGGGCAAGGACAGCCTGAAGACGCCGTTGAAGTACGCGCCGATCACCCTGGCCTTCGTCGGTGTGCGCCAGGGCGAGAACGATCAGCTGAGCATCAACACGCAGCTGGTGGCGGGAACCCGGCGCCTGTTCGGTTATGGCAGCAACGCCACCGATTTCGGTCAGAAACGCTACTGGGCCGACCCGAGCTTCGTAGCGTTCAAGGCCGATGTCTCCAACACGCACACCTTCGGCAACGACTGGCAGTGGTATGCGCGTGGCTCGCTGCAGGCGACCGATGCGCCGCTGGTCTCGGCCGAACAGTTCGCCGCCGGCGGCATGTACACCGTGCGTGGCTACCTCTCGGCCGAAGCGATCGGCGACTACGGTGGCCTGGCCAACCTGGAATGGCGCACCCCGGCGTGGTCGCTGTGGAGTGGTACCGACCTGCGGCTGTACAGCTTCGCCGACGCGGCCTACCTGCGCCTGCGCCAGCCGCTGCCGGAACAGCGCGACAAGTACAACCTGGCATCGGTCGGGCTGGGCGCGCAGCTGCGCCTGGGCGAACACCTGCAGCTGCGCCTGGACTACGCCTGGCCTTACGCCGATGGCCCGGTCACGCGCAAGGACGACCCGCGCCTGCATTTCAACATCAGCACCAGCTACTGACCCTTCCCTTGAGATGCGTTCTCCGGAGACCTTTTGCATGGACCGTCTGCTTTCCCGAATGTTGCTGCTGCTGGCTGCGCTGATCGCGCTGCCCGCCGCCGCGGCCGATGCCAACTGGTGGCAGGCCGAATGGAAGTACCGCAAGCCGATCACCGTCGACGCCGGCCCACAGGGCGCGGGGTTGGCCGGTAATCCCGGGCGTACCCCGCTGCTGCTGCGCCTGCATACCGGCAACTTCGGCTTTGATGGCACCCAGGAGGGTGGCAACGACCTGCGTTTCGTTTCTGCCGACGGTCGCACCGTGCTGGCCCATCAGATCGAGCAGTTCGACCCGAACCTGGGCCTCGCACTGGTCTGGGTGGACGTTCCGGCACTGACCGCCAGCGCGCCGCAGACGATCTGGATGTATTACGGCAACGCGAAGGCACCGGCCAGCGGCAATGGCCAGCAGGTGTTCGATCCGGACTACACGCTGGTCTACCACTTTGCCGAAGCCAATGCGCCGGCGCGTGATACCACGGCCTACGGCAACACGGCCGGGACGGTAGTGCCTGCGGCGGAAAGCACGGTGATCGGGCGTGGCGTGCAGCTGGGTGCTGGCCCGCTGCCGCTGCCGGCCAGTGCTTCGCTGGCACAGGAAGCGGGCGCGCCGCTCACCGTTTCGGCCTGGATCAAACCGGGCGCACTGACCACCGCGCAGGCGATCTATGCTCGACGCGATGGCGCCGCCGAGCTGGTGCTGGGCATCGACAACCGCGTGCCATTCGTGCAACTCAACGGTCAGCGCAGCACGCCGGCACAACCGATCCCGGAAGGGCAGTGGGCGCATCTCGCGCTTACCGCCGAGAAGGGGGCGCTGCAGCTGTATCTGAACGGCCGCGTGGTCGCCCAGCTCAGTGGTGAATTGCCGGCACTGACCACCGCTGCGGTGGTGGGTGCCGACGCACCGGGCGCGACGCAGCCGCTGGCCAACTTCGATGGTGCGCTGGATGAACTGCGGATCTCACGCGTGGCGCGGCCAGCGGCACTGCTGCTGGCCGATGCCACCGCGCAGGGCGCCGATTCGCGCCTGGTCAGCTACGGCGCCGACGAGCAATCGGCCGGACAGAGCCACTTCGCCTTCATCCTCAAGGCGATGCCGTTCGACGCCTGGGTGGTGGTCGCCATCCTCGGCCTGATGATGCTGTTGTCGTGGGCGATCATGATCGCCAAGAGCCGCCATTTCGGTCGCACCAGCAAAGCCAATGCGGTGTTCACCGAGAGCTTCAGCAAGCTCTCCGGCGTGCCGCTGCGCACGCTGTCCGAGATGAACCGGCAGGGCAAGGTGCCGACGGCGATGCACGACGGCTCGCTGTGGCGCATCTACCAGGTGGCCATCGATGAAATGCAGCAGCGCCATCAGCGTGATGGCAACTCCGGCTATCTGAGCGCGGCGACCATCGCCGCCATCCGCGCGTCGATGGATGCGGTGATGGTGCGCGAACAGGAAGCAATGGCACGGCGCATGAACTGGCTGTCGACCACCATCGAAGGTGCACCGTATGTCGGCCTGTTCGGCACCGTGATCGGCATCATGCTGGTGTTCGTGGTGGCGGCGATGGCCGGTGCGGTGGACATCAACTCAGTGGCCCCGGGCATGGCGGCAGCGCTGCTGTGTACCGCCGCCGGCCTGGGCGTCGCGATCCCGGCACTGTTCGGCTATAACTGGCTGGGCGCACGCGCCGAAGCCATCGGCGCCGACATGGCGGTGTTCATCGACGAGTTCGCCGCCCGCCTGGCCGAAGAGCAGGACGGGCGCGGCCCGGCCGCGGTCCAGGGCTGAGGGACCGGCCATGGCCTACAAGGCGAAGTTCGGCATCAAGAAACGCGAGAAGGGTATCAACGTGACGCCCTTCGTCGACGTGCTGCTGGTGGTGCTGGTGATCTTCATCCTGACCAGCAACGCCTCCATTCCCGGCATCGAGGTCAACCTGCCGAAGGCCAGCAACAGCACCGCACTGGAGAAGCCCAAGACCAAGGCGATCACCATCGACCCCAGCGGCCAGGTGTTCCTGGATGCGTACCCGGTGACGATGGCCGAGCTGGAGGACCGCCTGCGTACTGAACGTGCGACCTCGCCGGATTTCCCGGTGATCGTGCGCGGTGATGCGCAGGTGCAGTACGCGCGCGTGGTCGAGGTGCTGGACCTGCTGCGGCGGCTGGAGCTGGCCCAGGTCGGCCTGGTCACCGGCAAGGCGCAGGGCTGAGGCATGGCCGGCCATCGACCACCCCTGCAGGAGCCTGGTACGCGCGGACGCCAGTTGCTGGTGACGATCGCGCTGGTGCTGGCGGCGCTGCTGGTACTGGGTGTTGCCCTGTGGTGGCTGCTGTTCAAGGACACCGCCAGCACGCGCCGGCCGGTGGTGCAGCCGCCGATGCTGGCGTTGCCACCACCGCCGCCGCCGCCGCCGGAAAAACCACCCGAGCCGGAGACACCGCCGGAAGAGACCGTGCCTGAGCCGGAACCGCTGGACCAGCCAACGCCGGCCGAAGAGCCGACGCCGACGCCGGACAACGCCGACCCGGTAACCATGGACGCCGATGCGCAGGCCGGTGGCGACAGCTTCGGTATCCAGTCGGGCAGCGGCGGTGGTTCGTCGGGTGTCGGCCGTGGCGGTGCCGGCAATGCCAGCTATGGCCGCTATCTGGGCTATCTGATGCAACAGGCGATCTCGCGCGATGCGCGGGTCAAGCGCCTGGCCTTCCAGCTGCAGGTGAATGTGTGGCTGGCGCCGGATGGCCGACTGGAAAAGGTCGAGCTGGTGCGTGGCAGCGGCAACGAAGAGGCCGACCTGGCCGTGCTCGATGCGCTGCGGCAGATCGGCAAAGTCGACCAGATGCCACCGGCGTCGCTGGAGTTTCCCGCGCGCGTGCTGATCCAGGGGCGCCGCCCCGGCGCTTGACCGATGACTTCCGTGATTTCCCTTCTTTCGATGAGAACCGTGATGAACGACCACGACCGCGCTCGAACCGCATCCCGCCGCCCGCGGCCGGCCCGACGGGCGCTGCTGTGCTGCGCCGTACTGCTCAGCCTGGCCGTGCCGGCCAGTGCAATGGCTGCCGAAACCACCATGGTCAAGCTGATCAGGGGCCTGATCGCCAGTGGCGCGCTCAAGCCCGAAGACGGTCAGGCCCTGCTGGTACAGGCCGAGGCAGAGGCGGCGGCTGCGCAACGCGGCACCGCTGGCGGCCCAGCCAGCAGCGGCGGTGTGGCGCTGGAAGCCGGCGATGTGCGTGTGCCGTACGTGCCGCAGAGCGTGCGTGATGGCATCCGCGATGAAGTACGCCAGGACGTGATGGCGCAGGCCAAAGCCGAGGGCTGGGCCGCGCCGAACGAAGTGGCCGAGTGGACCAAGCGCATCAAGGTGACCGGTGACATGCGCGTGCGCAGTGAGTCGCGCTTCTACTCCGAGCGCAACAGCGACATCGAGACCAACTGGGCCTCGGTGAATGCCGGCAGCGGTTTCGATACCAACAACAACACCAACCTGCAGCTGCCGCCGCTGCTCAACACCCGCCAGGATCGCCGCAATCTGTGGCGCATCCGTGCACGGCTGGGCATCGAAGCGATGATCGGCGAGCACACCACCGCAGGCGTGCGCCTGGCCAGCGGCAGCAGCAACGGGCCGGTGTCCACCACCGAACAACTTGGCGGCGGCCTTGGCAAGAAGGACGTGTGGCTGGACCAGGCATGGCTGGCCTACAGCCCGGCCGACTGGGTGACGGTGCGTGGCGGACGCTTCGGCAATCCGTTCTGGACCAGCGACACACTGTTCTCCAACGACCTGAACTTCGATGGCCTGGCGGCCAATCTCAGGTACGACATTGCTGACGACCTCGGCCTGTTCGGTAACCTGGCGGTGGTGCCGTTGGAGTACACCTCCGACAGCGCTCCCAGCCAGAGCCGGGTGAAGACGCCCAACGAGAACAAGTGGCTGTCCGGTGCACAGGTGGGGGTGAACTGGCGCTTCAACGATGACAACAGCCTGCGTGCGGCGCTGGGCTACTACGATTTCAAGAACATCAGTGGCCGCTTGTCGTCGCCGTGTGCGCTGTATGCAGGCGCCGTCGGCTGCGATACCGACTGGTCACGGCCGGCGTTCATGCAGAAGGGCAACACCCTGATGCTGATCCGCGATATCGCCCGCAATCCGCTGGATCCGGCCAATACGCCCACGACGCAGTACGTGGGCCTGGCCTCGGCATTCCGCCTGGCGACCTTCAACCTGCGCTGGGATACACAGCTTGCGCAGGACATCGGCATGCGCCTGGACGCGGACTACATCCGCAACCTGGCCTATGACAAGCAGGCCATGTTCGCCCGGGCCAACAACGGCATCGTCAACAACTACGGCGCCGGTGGCAGTGCCAGCATCGACACCTTCCGCAGCGGCGACACCGCCTGGATGCTGCAGGCGACCTTCGGTGCTACCGAGCTGAAGGAGAAGGGCCAGTGGCAGGCCCTGCTGGGCTACAAGCGGATCGAGGCCGATGCACTGCCCGACGCCTACAACGATCCGAACTTCCACCTGGGTGGTACCAATGCGCGCGGTTACTACGTCGGCGGCGCCTATGCGCTGGATGCGCGCAGCTGGATCAGCGGCAAGTGGATGGCGGCCAAGGAAGTGTCGGGTCCACCGTTGTCGATCGACGTGTTCCAGCTGGAGTTCAATACCGGTTTCTGATCGGACAGCGTGATCGCAGTCACGGACGTGTGTGGCGGGGGCGCGGCGACGCGCCCGTCTAAGGAAGGAGGACCACGCGTTGCACAAAGGAGGAGTGGATGAGCCGTCGCAAGCTGTTCGAGAGTTCCGAGCCCGCCGCACACACACTGGGCATCGGGCCGGCTTATGTCTCGGTGGAGGGGTTGCGCCAGCACCTGGCCGAATTCCTGCTGTATGCAGGGCGCCCGGTCGTCATCATGCGCGGGCGCAGCGAGGTCGGCTATTTCCTGCCTGCACGCTGCTGGCGCCAGCGCGAGGATGATCCGCTGGCTGCCGCGGCCGCCGATCAGCTGCTGGATGCCGCCGGCTTCCAGGCCGAAGACATCCAGCAGGTCGAACAGGAGTTCAACGCCATGCGCCAGCGTACCGTGCTGCATTCACGGCGTTGACCGGATGTGGTGGATCCACGCATGGGCTCGTGGGCTCGGCTCTGCAGTAGATCCACGCCATGCGTGGATGCGCTTATGCAGCCGCCCCGCGCTCGCTGGTGATCCGTGCACCCTCGCGCATCACCAGCGTCACCGGGGTCTTTTCCACCACCTCCAGCAGGCGCTGCCACTGCGCATCACTCAGCTTGGCGGTGGCATGCAGCACGCGGTGCACGTGGAAGCGCCCGTCCGCATCGCGTTCGGAACGCAGCTCGGCGTGGAACTCGCCCAGCTCCCAGCCCTTGCGTTGGGCATACATGCGCAGGGTGATGGCGGTACACGCGGCCAGCGAGGCCAGGTACAGGTCGAACGGCGCAAAGCCCTTGCCCTGGCCACCGAGCGAGGCGGGCTCATCGGCCGCGACATCGAAATGGCCGTTGCTGATGTGGTGCAGGTAGTTGTCGGCGGTCGAAACAATGCGTGCGTAGGCCATGGGAATCCCCGGTTGTAGCGCCGGGCCATGCCCGGCTGCAGGAAAAGGCGGCGCCAGCCGGAGCCGGGGCCGCCACGGAATCACTCCGTACGATCGTACGAGAACTGGATGCCGGCCGTGCCACCGGTTTCGATGAAAAGATTCATGAAGGCCGGCACCGTCTCCGCCCGCACCCAGTCGCGCTGCAGTTCGCAGAACAGCTGCGTCACGCTGATCAACTGGCCACCGGCCTGTTCGATGCGGCGCAGCGCGGCATCATGCGCGGCCAGCGAGGTGCCGCCCACCGCATCGACCACCACGTAGACTTCATAGCCTTCCTTCAGCGCATCCAGTGCCGGGAAGGTAAGGCAGGCTTCGGTCCACAGCGCGGTCATGATCAGTTTCCTGCGGCCGGTCGCTGCCACCGCCTTGCGGAACTCGACGTCTTCCCAGGAGTTGATGGTGGTGCGGTCGTAGGTCGGGTAGTCGCCCAGCACCTTGCGCAGCTGCGGGATCGGCGGCTTGTTCAGGCCGGTCTGCACGTTCACGGTCGAATGCACGATCGGCAGGCCGTAGGCGACCGCCGCCTTGGCGGTGCCGACAATGTTGTTGACCAGCAGCTGGCGGTCCATCGAGGCGATGGAGTTCACCTGTACCGGCTGGTAGTCGATGATGATGAAGGCGGAATTCTGCGGGGTCAGCAGGTGGTCGCTGACGGGGTCACGGATCGGTTCACTGGCCATGAGGGTGTCCTGGTCGGGGTTGGCTTGCGGTGGAGCCGGCGGCGTGCCGGCAGGCGGAAATCGCCGTGGACGCAGTGGGCTCAGCTACGCTGCGAATCCAGCTGCTCGTGGTTCTTCTGCACGTCCTGTGCCTTCTGGTAGCTCTCGATCAGCAGCTGGTAGTTGGGGAAGATCTGCGTGTAGATCGCCGCCCACTGCTGGGCGTCCTCGCGGTTCCAGGTGCGCTGGATTTCCGAGGCGACCGCAGCGGTATCCATCGGCACCACGCCGGCCTGCACCACGCGCGCCAAGGTGATTTCCTCGGCCATCTTCGAATAGGTGCCGGAGGCATCGACCACCGCGAACACCTGGTAGCCGTCGGCGACGGCGGCAATCGAGGGGAAGGCCATGCATACGCTGGTGATGGTGCCGGCGATGATCAGCTGCTTGCGGCCGGTAGCCTTCACCGCGGCGACGAACTCGGGGTTGTCCCACGCATTGATCTCACCGCGGCGTGCCACGTACTGCGCATGCGGTGCGGCGTCGTGGATCTCCGGAATCAGCGGGCCGTTCGGTCCCTGCGGTACCGACGCGGTGGTGATCACCGGCATCTTCGCCAGCGTGGCCATCTTCGCCAGGGCGGTGGCGTGCGCGCGCACGGAGGTGAACGGCATGTCACCGATGGTCTGGAACAGGCCACTCTGGTGGTCGATCAGCAGCATCGCGGCGTTGTCCGGGTCGATCACCGGGCGGGCGCCGTTGAAGTTGGCGGGGGTACTCATGGTCAATCTCCTGGGGAGGGGGCGAAGGCCCGGAAGGCGGCGGGCGGTTGCCCGCCGCAATGCAGTGGATCAGTGCGCGATCTGGCCGAAGCGGCCGCCGTTGAAGTCGTTGACGGCCTGGCTGATCTCGGCCTGGGTGTTCATCACGAACGGCCCATAGCCCACCACCGGCTCGTCGATCGGTTCGCCGCTGAGCAGCAGCACGGTGGCGTCGCTGTCGGCATCGATGAACACGTCTTCGCCGCTGCGGTCGAAGGTCACCAGCTGTGCTTCGCCGATCGCCTGGCCGCCGTTGATCCGCACCGTGCCCTTCAGCACCACCAGCGCTAGGGTGCGGCCATCGGCCACCGGCAGCTCGGCGTGCTGGCCCTGCAGCAGGCGGATGTCCCATACGTCCATGGGGGTATGGGTACGCGCCGGTCCAGCATGGCCATCGAATGCCCCGGCGATGACGCGCACGCGGCCGGCACCGTCGGCCAAGGCCACCGAAGGAATCTGCGCATCGAGCAGGGTCTGGTAACCCGGCGCACCCATCTTGTCCTTGGCCGGCAGGTTCACCCACAGCTGCACCATGTCCAGCGTGCCGCCGCGCTTGCTGAATTCCGGCGTGTGGAATTCCTCATGGAGGATGCCGGACGCAGCGGTCATCCACTGCACGTCACCCGGGCCGATGGTGCCGCCGGCGCCGGTCGAGTCGCGATGGGCGACTTCGCCTTCGTAGACGATGGTGACGGTCTCGAAGCCGCGATGCGGATGCTGGCCGACCCCGCGCGGGGTTTCGCTGGGCGGGAAGCTGTACGGTCCGGCGTAGTCCAGCAGCAGGAACGGGCTCAGGTGCTGGCCATGGGTGTTGTAGGAGAACATCGAACGGGCGGGGAAGCCGTCGCCCACCCAGTGCGGGCGGGGGGCGCTGTAGGTACCGGTGACACGCTTCATGGCGATCTCCTGACCGGGGCAACCGGTCGCTGTTTTTCGTTGCGGAGACGATATCGCCGTGACAATGGGCCCGGTAGTCGGCAGAATTTGCCGTCATAGTCCTATTTCGTGAACGATGAAGGCCCGGCAAGGGCCGCAGGAGATCGTCCCGTGTTCATCGCCGACATCCGCCGCTGCGACCTCAACGACCTGTTCTATTTCGCCATGGTGGTCGAGCACGGCGGCTTCTCGCAGGCAGGGCGCGCACTGGCCATGCCCAAGTCCAAGCTCAGCCGCCGCATCGCCCTGCTGGAGGAACGGCTGGGTGTCCGCCTGATCCAACGTTCCACCCGCCGCTTTTCGGTCACCGAGATCGGCCAGGACTACTACCGGCACTGCAAGGCGATGCTGGTGGAGGCCGAAGCAGCCGAGGAGGCCATCGCGCTGTCACGCGCCGAGCCGCGAGGCGTGCTGCGGCTGGCCTGTCCGATCGCACTGCTGCACGCGCGCATTGGCGGCATGCTGGCTGACTTCCTGGCCCTGCATCCGCAGGTGACCCTGCAGCTGGATGCCACCAACCGGCGCGTGGACGTGGTGGGCGAGGGCGTGGACGTGGCCATCCGCGTGCGCCCGCCACCGCTGGAGGACAGCGACCTGGTGGTGCGCGTGCTGGCCCGTCGCATCTGGTGTACCGCTGCCAGCCCGGCCCTGCTCAAGCAGATGGGTACGCCGAAAGTGCCTGCCGATCTGGCGATGATGCCCACCGTGGACCTGGCGTCGCCGGCGCAGGTGCACGCCTGGGAGTACGCCGGTCCAGAGGAGGTCCAGGCCAGCGTGCACCACCGCCCGCGGCTGGTCAGCGATGACATGATCGCCCTGCGCAGTGCGGCGGTGGCCGGTGTCGGCGTGCTGATGCTGCCGCGGATGATGATCACCGACGAACTGGCCAGCGGCGCGCTGGTGCCGATCCTGCCGCAGTGGCAGCCCAGGCACGGCATCGTGCATGCCGTGTTTCCCTCGCGACGCGGCCTGCTGCCGGCGGTGCGCGCGTTGATCGACTACCTGGCCGAGCGCTTCGATGCGCTGCAGGAACCGTAGATGCACGCCCTGCGTGGATGGGCGCGTGGTTCTCCGTGGGGTTGGCCGGGCTCGGTCGGAGGAGCGGGAGGTAGTTCATCCACGCATGGCGTGGATCTACTGGCCTACGGCGCGGCACCCTCTGGCACGTACACCATGCGGCCATCGGGCAACCGGTAGGTGACGCCCGCTTTCACCCCACCGCCTTCGCCGATCTCGCCGGTGGATTCGTAACGTGTCAGCTCCTCGCCCTGCTTGACCGTGATGCGCATGTCGGCCTGGCCGGGATTCTCGATCACGGTCACGTTCTGGCTGGCGAACGGATTGAGCGGATTGCGCACGATCACGATCATCAGGATGCCGGCCACGACCAGGAACAGGTCGATCAGGTTGACCACCGACAGGATCGGATCATCGGCGTCGTCGTCATCGAGAAAGCGCATCAGCGCACCTCCTGCAGGCGTTCGAACTGGCGCAGTTCCTGCAGCAGCCAGCGGCGGCGCACGGTCAGCACCAGGAAGGTCAGGCTGGCCGCAACCAGGGCCAGGATGACCGACGAGAAGGCGACCACCATGTTCTCGCCCACGCCCTGTGCATCGCTGCGGGTCAGCGCCAGCAGCGCCGGGCCCATCGGGATCATGGTTGCGACCAGGCCCAGCATCGGCGCGGTCCGCGACACGATGCGCAGACCTTCCAGCCGCTTCAGGATGCGCAGCTCAAGATCTTCACTGCTGCCGCCGTGGCGGGCCTGCCAGGCCAGCAGTTCGGGGCGGTAATGGCCGCGCCTCCGCTGCAGCGCTTCCCACAGGAACGTACCGAAGCTGAGGAAGGCATAGGCCAGTGCCAGCAGGATCAGCAGCAGTACCGGTGCCAGAAACAGATGGGACAGATCGTAGAGAGTGGATTCAAGGGCATTCATGCGTTGGCCGTGTTGGAAGGGGAGTGGGAGGGCGCCCGTCGCGCATTGCGGCAGGCCTGCAGGGCCGCGCCTGCGCCGAGCAGACCAAGCAGCGCGACCAGGGCAAGCCACAGCGATGGCGCGTGTGGCGAGGGCGGCGGCACCTGCTGCATCACCCGTCCACGCACACTGGCCGCTGGCGTCGGCGCAGCATCTGCAGGCAGGGTCTCGATGGTGGCCGCTGCCGCACTGGCCGCTGACGCAGGTGCCGGGCCACGTGCGAGTCCGTAGCCACTGGAGCTTGCTGGCAACGCGGCCGCGGCAGATGTCTGCAGCTGATTCAACCGCGCCTGAAGCTCGCTGCGGGTGCGATCGTCGGCCTGCCAGTAGCCTCGCGCTATGGCTTCCTGCAGGCGCTCGATCATCTGCACCTGCGCATCGGCATTGTGGCTCTCGAACCAGCGCGCCATTCCCAGCTGGCGACTGTCGCGGACGAAGGTGTCATGCACGGCCTGCCACTGCTCGGCGCGCACCGTATCCGGCGCCGTTACCTGCCAGCCGAAAAGATTGTCGACGTTCTTCAGCACTTCCAGCGTGCCGGCATAGCCTTCGCCCTGCATGGCGCTGATCCACTGTGGGTTGAGCGTCTGTGCACGCAGCTCATCGGCAAGGAAGCGCGCGGCACTGCGCGTGCGCGGCGTCGGTTCGCGCAGGTCTGAGATGTAGAGCGATGGACTGGCGCCATCGAGGTGACGCACGGCCAATGCCAGGCCACCGAGGTATTCGAACGGATGGTCGGTACTGAGCAGGCCGTGGGTATTGGACGACCGTGACAGCACCGCCGCCTGCACTCCGCGCAGCTGTTCGGCGAACAGGTTGCTGCCGGGCAGGGTGGTGGCCTGGCCATCACTGCCATAGCCATGCTGCAGGCGATCAAGGAAGCCGGCGGCCAGTACAGCATCGTCCTTGCCGGCAGCGGTGCCGCGCTCCAGCACGGCATGATTCAGGCCACTGCCATACGTGCCGGGCGCATTGCTGAAGATGCGCAGGCGCGACAGGGCAGCGGCTCGTTCAGCGGGCACACCGCGCTGCTGCAGGCGTTGTTGCATGTCCTGTGCGTGTCGCGCGATGGGGTTGCTGGCGGTGGTCGGCATCGCCGCAAGCTGTTCGATCGCCGCAGCCAGCATGCGCAGGAAGGGATCGAACTGGTCGCGGTAGACGCTGGTGGCCTGTACCACGACATCGATGCGTGGCCGTTTCATGTCGGTGTCCGCCACGATGTCCAGCGCCACCACCTTGCCACCGCTGTCCCAGCGCGGGCGCAGGCCGAGGGCATGCAGCACCTGCGCTTCCAGCACGCCAAGATGGCGGATGGCCTCGCTGGACCACAGGCTGATGGCGAGCTTCTGCGGCAGCTGTCCGCCATGTTCATCGGCATAGGCCTGCAGTAGTTGCTGCAGCGCTGTCTCGCCGGTGTCGAAGGCGGCGCGGGTGGGAATACGGTCCGGTTCGAAGGCGAACAGGTTGCGACCGCTGCGCAGCTCCGGCGTGCGGATCGGGTCGCCGCCGGCACCGGGCAGCACGAAGCCACCGGCCAGGCCGTGCAGCAATGCCTCTGTTTCCTGCGGATCGGCCAACGAGGCGTCCAGCTGCGCGGCGCGCTGCAGCTCGCGGCGCAGTTCCGTGTCGGCAACGCTGTCGATCGGCACGCCGTCGCGCAGGTGGCGCGCCAGCGTGCGATAGGCGAGGCCCTGCTGGATCTGCCGGTAGTCCATGGCGCTGGCCTCCGCTGGGTCCTCGCCCAGTGCTTGCAGATAGGCCGGGCCCAGTTGCTGCATCACCATCAGCAGCCGGTGATCGGCCGATGCCGGTTGGCCAAAGGTGTGCAGGCCCAGCGGCAGGTTGCGCCGGGCCAGCTCATGCAGGTGGTCGTGCAGCAGCGGCAGGAAGCTGGTGAAGCGGGCCTGCATGTCCAGTGCGCTCCAGCCAAGGTCGGCAGCGATGCCGCTGTCGGTGGCCAGCGTGCGCAGGCGCGCGGCGGTGGCGTCGCGTACCGGGCCTTCATCCAGCTGCTGCAGTTCGTGCACCACGGCGTGCAGGTCACGCAGTTCGTCGTACAGGCCGGAAGGGGCGAAGGCCGGTGTCTGGTGGCTGATCACCACCGCGCGGCCACGGCGCTTGGCCTGGATGGCCTCACCTACGTTGTCCTGGATGTACGGGTAGAACACCGGCAGGTCGCCCACCGCCAGCCAGGGATAGTCGCCGGCCCACAGGCCACGGTCCTTGCCTGGCGTCCACTCCTGCGTTCCATGGGTACCGAAGTGGATCAGTGCATCGGCCTTCCACTGCGTGCGCAGGTAAAGGTAGGCCGCCAGGTAGTAGTGGCTGGGCACCGAGGCCATATCGTGGGTGGCCTGGCCGACCTCGCCTGCACGTGGTGGCTGCGGCATCAGCAGCAGATTGCCCATGCGCAGGCGTGGCAGCACGAACACCGCCTTCCCCTGTATGCGGCGCACTGCTGGATGATCGGCCGGGTCGCCCCATTGGCGGCGCAGTTCGTCGCGGCGGTTGGCGGGCAGGGTATCCAGCCAACGTGTGTAGTCGGCCACCGGCAGGGTGTCGGCCAGGCCCTGTGCCAACAGCGCGTCCAGGCGCTCGGGATCGTAGTAGCCGCTGAGCAGCGCCTGCAGCCGGTCAATCAGGGTTTTTTCGTCGGCCGCGTCCACCGTATAGCCCGACTGTGCAAGGCGTGGCAGCAGCGTTTCGATGCTGCGCGGTACGTTCAGGTGTGAAGCCGACAGGTTCTTCTCGCCATCGGGCGCGTTCCAGAACAGCAGCGCCAGCCGCTTGTCGGCGGCCGCGGTATGCCGCAGCGCGGCCAACCGCTGCAGTTTTGCGGCCAGCGCATCCACCTGCGCGGCAATCGGCAACAGTTCGCCGCGCGTGTTGGCCGAGACCACCATCGGATCGCTCGCTCCCCATGCCTCCGGCACCGCCACGAACGTGGCCAGCATCGGCATCGGTACGCCGCTGGCGGCATCGCGCCAGGCATCGGCATCACCCTGGCGGTAGTTCAGGGCCTGCAGCACAGGCACATCCAGCGCCGCGAACTCGGCGGCGCGTGCAGTACCGTTCTGCAGATGGGTCAGGTTGACCACGGCATCCACCGCGATCCCGTGCAGCGCCTGCTGCAGGGCATCGTCGGCGGCCGCATCGAACCACAGCCCGAACAGTGCCACCTTGCGTGCACGGCCGGCCTCGATCAACGCGTCCAGTACCTCGGTCTGCATCGTGCCGACCATGCTGCTCGAGATCAGCACCGCCACCTTCGGCCAGGCGGCTTGACCCTCCTGCCGCCACTGCGCCTGCAGCGCTGCCGCATCATCCAGCCACTGTCCGCCCCGGGTGCTGTAGCCGGTGGTCGGCATCACCTGTGGCGGTGGCACCGCGATCGCCTCCGCAGCGTCGAGCCAACCGCGCAGGAACTGCGTCAGATGCTGGATGTTGGCCTCGCCACCGTTGCCGTAATAGCCGGCAATCTGACGGGCGACGTCGGCAGGCAGGCCATGGGACACCGGCGCGCCACCGCCCACGCGCAACCAGGGCACCTGGGCGTCGCGCAGTGCTGCGTCCACCGCTGAGGTGACCTGCTCGACGTCATTGGGGCGCGGCGTGTCCAGCAGCACCAGATCGATGCCACGTGGCCAGTCGGCTGGCAGCGATGTTGCGGCGTCGACCACGCGGTGCTGGTAGCGAACTCCGTGCGGGCTGCCGAGTGCATCAAGCCGGGCGATCCTGCCCGGCAGTACGAAGCTGCTGCTGACCACCTCCACCCGCAGTGCAGGCGCTGCTGCCGCAGCGTGGGCCATCGGCGCAGCCACGCACAGCACCAGTGCCAGCCACTCTCGCCATCCGCGCATGCTCAGAAGCCCAGCTCGATGCCAGCGTGCACGTAGCGGCCGGTTTCCGGATACGGATACAGCGCGCCGGTCTCATCCAGCCGCTTGTTGGCCAGGTTGTCCACGCCCGCAAGCACGCTCACCGTGTCGGTGATGCGCCAGCGCGCATCCAGCGACCACAGCCAGTAGCCGCGCAGGGTGGTCTGCGCAGTTCCGGCAGCCTGCTGCTGTGGGCCGATGTATTCCCCACGCACGGCCGCCTGCAACGGGCCGCGCTGCCAGTTCAGGGCGGTGGCGCCGCTGCGGCGGGGCCGCTCCAGCAGCCACCGGTCAGTCTGGCGGTCGCGCGGGTCCAGCCAGCTCCAGTTCGCTTCGGCGTTCAGGTGCTCACTGATCGGCGCCGTAGCTGCCAGCTCGATGCCACGGATCCGCGCACGCGCCACATTGGTGTAGTTGCGCAGCTCGCGGCCACGCACGCCGCAGGCGCGCACGCAGGTGGTCTGGATCAGATCCTTGAGGTCGTTCTGGAACGCGGTGGCCTGCAGCGACCAGCGGTCACGCTGCCACGCCGCCGACAGTTCGGCGCTGCTGTTCTGTTCCGGCTTCAGCTGTGGATTGCCGACAATGGTGAAGCGCCCACCACCGCCCACCGCCGAGTACTCGGGCGACAGCTGTTTCAGGCTGGGCGCCTTGAATCCGCTGCCGATACCTCCCTTGATCGTGAATGCCTCATTGGCATGCCACACCGCGTACGCGCGCGGGCTGTGGTGCCAGCCGAATTCGGGATGGCGATCGCTGCGGTTGCCAACGACCAGCGACAGGCTGTCGTTGAGCTGGATCTCGTCCTGTACGAACACAGCGGTCTGGTCGGCCTGCAGATGGCCACTGCGCGCGCCCGAGGCGTCGTCCAGTTCCTGGCGCCGCCATTCGCCACCCACGCTGACGCGGTGGTGTGTGCCGAGGGAGACGGTTGCACGTGCATCGACAATCTGGTCGGTCAGCTGCTGCGGGCGCGTCGCCTCGCCGCGATCGCGGCGGTTGTTCCGGTCCAGCTCTGCACGATAGGCGCTGACCCGGGTCTGGCCCCACGCCCAGTCGCCCTGGTGCGACAGTGTCGTCTGCCGACGCTGGATGTCATCCACGGTTTCATACACGTACGGTGCGGTGCCGGCCTGCAGCGCATGGCGGCGGCGTTGTTCGCTGCCCTGCAGGTGCGACAGATCAATGCGCTGGCGCGTGTCCGGTGTCCACGTGAGCACCGCGCGGCCGGTGTTGGCACGGCGGGCTTCCTGCTCGTCCAAGCGCTCGTCGGTGGAGTCGCGTGTGGCGTCCTTCTGCCGGTGCTCGGCGAACACACTCAGGCCCAGCACGCCGGGTACCAGTGCGCCGCCTGCGTAGAGGCCAGCCTGGGTGCTGTTGCCGCCGCGATCGCCAGCCACCACGCCGCCGTTGTAGATCAGGTTGCCCTGCCAGTCATCGGTGGCGCGACGGCTGATCACATTGACCACGCCGCCCAGCGCCTCCGATCCGTACAGCGACGACATCGGCCCGCGCACCACTTCGATGCGTTCGATCGCCGCGGCCGGCAGCCAGCCCAGGTCGAAATCGGAATGGGCAATCGCGTCGGCCGAGGCACTCACGCGCTGGCCATCCAGCAGCACCAGGGTGTAGCCCGGGTCCATGCCGCGGATGCGGATGCCGCGTCGGCCGAAGCCGACCCCGGCCACGGTCACGCCCGGGCTGCCACGCAGGGCATCGGCCAGGTCCAGCACCGGCCGCAGCTGGATCTGCTCGCGGGTGATCACGCTGATCGAGGCCGGCGCATCGCTGGCCAGGCGGTCGGTGGCGGTGGCCGTCACCACCACCGGGTCCAGTTGCGAGGGTGCCGCAGCGGCCACGGCCAGCGGCGGCGCCAAGGCGAGAAGCACGGCGCAGGACAGGCGGCCGGCATCGGGGAATCGAATCATGGGAAGGGGGGGCTTCAATGGTGACGATATAACATAACATTACTTTCACGTGGCCTTCATAGGCCGAAGGTCCTGCCTGCCGTCATGGCCGGGGGTGCAGGATCGGCGGTTGCCGCCTACACTCCCGGTCCGGACCGTCGCCATCACGCCCATCATTCCCCGGTCCGGCCTTGGCACTTATGTCTCCCAATGCCCTGGCGCTGATCGAGCTGTTGATCCGCGAGCGCCGTGCGTTGTCTCGCTTCATTGCCCGCTACCTCGACCCGGCCAGTACCGAGGACACCCTGCAGGACCTCTATCTGAAGGCCAGCAGCGTGCCCGGCGACCCGCCGATCCTGGAACCGCGCGGGTATCTGTACCGCATGGCCTACCACCACGCGCTCAACCGCAGCCAGGCCGACGCGCGCGAAAGGCGGGCGATGGCGGAGTACGCCAGCGACCTGGCCGATGCCCGCAATGATGGCGAGGCGCAGGTGCTGGATCAGGCCCAGCTGCGCGAGATCAGCCAGACCATCCTGGCGCTGCCGCCACAGGTGCGCGAGTGCTTCGTGCTCAACCGTTACCTGGGCCTGAGCGAGCGCGAGATCGCCGTGCGCCTGGGTATTTCCAAGAGCGTGGTGGGCAAGTACGTGCTGCGCGCGGCCCTGCTCATCCAGCCGCACCAGCGGGGAAGCCGCGCATGACCCGCATGTGCCGTGGGCAGAGGCCGCTTGCCGTTGTCTCAACTGTAAGGCGCACCCGTTGGTGGTGCCGCAGGCCACAATCATGACTACGTCCATACCCTCGCCGCGTCAGGCCAGGCAGGCGTTGCGCTGGGTGATACGGTGCAATGCGGGCCGGTTGCCGGAGCGCCAGCAACACGCCCTGCAACGCTGGCTGCAAGCCGATCCCAGGCATGCCGATGCCTGGCGCCAGCAGCAGGCTTTCTGGCAAAGCCTGGATGCCGCCGGCCCGGATGTCCTGGCTGCGCTCCCGGAACTGACCGCCGAACCCGCGTTGCGGCCGCTGCAGCCGCGTCGTCGACTGCCTTGGCTGCTGGCCAGTGCGGCGGTGCTGCTGCTTTCGGTGACGGTGGCGCCGCACGCGTGGTTGCTGGTCCGCAGCGATGTGCGCAGCGACAACGCGCCGCGCACGGTGCAACTGCAGGATGGCAGCACTGCCATATTGGATGCAGGCAGCGCGTTGGCACTTGATTTCAGCGCCGGCCAGCGCCGCCTGCAGTTGCTGCGTGGCAGCGCCTGGTTCCAGGTCGCGCACGAAGCACGACCGTTCCGCGTGCAGGCCGGCGGCGGCGAGATCCGTGACATCGGCACGGCATTCAGCGTTGCATTGCAGGATGCCGTGGTGACCACCGAGGTCAGCCAGGGTGAAGTCGAGATCCGGCCGGGTCATGTTGCTGCGCAGCGGCTGCAGGCTGGGCAGGCACGCGCGTTCCGTGATGGCCGCTGGCTGCAGCCGCTGCAGCTGACCGATGTGGAGGCCATCGCACCGTGGCGACGCAGCGAGATCGTCATTGATGATCTGCCTGCACAACAGGCGATTGAGCGTCTTGCCCGCTATCGCCGTGCGCCGGTCTGGGTTCTGCGCGGGCAGGGCGCGCAGGTGGCGGTGAGCGGCTTGTTCCACCTGCAGCAGCCGGATGCGGCGATTGCCGCCGTGGCCCAGCAGGCCGGTCTGCGCAGCCAGCGCCTGCCGGGCGGCGCGTTGTTGTTGTGGTGATGTCGAGGGTAGCGGTTGGGCTCATCCACGCCATGCGTGGATGATCTGCCGGTCAACAAAAAAACCGTGGGCAGATCCGGCCCCACCTTGTCTCTAGTGGTATAGCCAGAGCGAAACCGCGTTTCTTCTCAAGCCAACCGAACCGCGTGCACCCGATGTGCGCACGGTCCCGCCACCTTGAGGAGTCACCGTTCATGCCGTTCCCGGCATCCGCCCGTCATCGCCGCGCCACCGTCCTCGCCCTGGCCATCGCCACGGCACTGGTTCCCTTCGCTTGGGCGCCGACCGCCCGCGCCCACGCCGCTACTGCGTCCGTGCGCATGTATGCCATTCCCGAACAGGCCTTGGCCGACGCAGTGCGCAGCTTCGGCCGCCAGTCGCAGGTGCAGGTGGTGTTCCGCAGCGATCTGGTGGAAGGGCGGCGCTCGCGTGCAGTGCAGGGCCAGTACAGCCCCACCGAAGCACTGGACCAGTTGCTGCAGGGCAGTGGCCTGCGCGCGCAGCAGGAGCCGGGCGGCACCTGGACCCTGCAGGCCGCCGCCGCTGACGGCGGAGTGGTGGTCACCGACACGCTGAAAGTGGGCGGGCGCCTGCAGGCCGACGGCGGCGAAACACGTGATCGTTGGGGATACGACGACGTGTTCGCGCTCGACCTGAGCACGGCCTATTCCGGCCGCGACCGGGTGGAGCGCTATCGCGGTGCCAACCCGGCCGATGTGGTCAAGGACCTGGTCGGTGTGTTCAGCGGCGACGCCCGCAACAGCGGCGCGCTGGACCTCAACATCCGCGGCATCCAGGGGCCGGGACGGGTGCCGGTCAGCATCGACGGTGGCGAGCAGGCGCTGACCGTATGGCGGGGCTACAACGGCGTCAGCAACCGCAACTACATCGATCCCAACCTGATTGGTGGCATCCAGGTCATCAAGGGGCCAGCGTTGGTGCGTGATGTACACAGCGGTATCGGCGGAGCGATGGTCATCAAGACCCTCGACGTCGACGACATCGTGCCGGCCGGTGAGCGCTTCGGCGGGGAGCTGAAGATCGAAGGCAGCAGCAATGCGGTGTCACCGCGCCTGCCACGGCTGCACACCGGCGAGGACTACCGCACGGTGGATGGCTTCCCGCAGCAGTCGCCGAACTCGCCCTATGCTGACCGCACCCTGGTGGTGCCGGTGAAATCGCGCAGCGGTGACAACCCGTTCGATGGCGATGACCAGGCCTGGCGCCTGGCCCTGGGCTGGCGCGGTGAGCGGGTGGACGTGATGGCGGCCTACGCGTGGCGCAAGCGCGGCAACTATTTTTCCGGCAGCAGGGGCAGTGCCTACTACGACCAGGACCCGCGCGAGCAGTACGAATACCAGGGCATCGATTACATCACCACGCTGGCGCGCTACTTCAAGCCGGGTGATGAAGTCCCCAACACCTCCAGCGAACAGGAGTCGTGGCTGCTGAAGGCCACCTGGCAGATCAGCGATGACCAGCAGCTCAAGGCTACCTGGCGGCATACGCTTTCGCACTACGGCGAGATCATGCCCTCGCGCATCCTGTCCGCACCGGATTACGGGCGCATCCAGTGGCCGCTCAGCCGGGTCGATTCCGATGCCTGGAACCTGGAGTACCGCTGGCAGCCGGCCGGCAGCCGTTGGCTCGACCTGCGCGCCAACCTGTGGCGGACCGAAACCAACAGCGATACCTACACCGCCGGTGGCTTCCCCAACTTCGCCTCGGGCAACCCGGACTGGGATTCCAGCCGCAGCCCGATCCTGCGCAACACCTCGCTGGCCAATGCGCGCAACGACCGTACCGGGCTGACCCTGAGCAACCGCTTCGGCCTGCATTCCACGCTTGACCTGACCGTGGGCGGCAACTGGCAGTATGAAAAACTGGGGTCGGGAGACCCGTACTTCGGCGTCAGTGATGGCTGGCGAATGTACCCGCGCGCGGGCCGTCGCCAGGAAGGCGAGGGCTACCTCACGCTGGAGTGGCGGCCGGTCGACTTCCTCACCCTCAATGCCGGCGTGCGCTACAGCCGCTACTGGGCCTTTGATGACTTCCTCGGCGAGCATCCTGAACTGCTGACCCGCGGGGTGGGCGGCAAGCAGGCGAGCTACCGGGTCAACGAGTTGCCGGAGCGCCCAGCCAGCGTGCAGGCGCAGGTGGATTCGCTCGAAGCCGAGCGCGCCTTCTGGGAGAGCATCGGCATGGGCTGGTTCGTCGACGATGCGATCCGTGGCCTGCTGCAGAGTTACCAGACGCCACAGCCGGTGGAGCACACCATCGCCTGGCTGCCCGATGCCGACGGCAACTACTCCCGTGCCACCAATCCGTGCCTCAATGGCGAAGTGGCTGCCATCCCCGGCGCGCTGCCGCTGTTCCCCGGCAGCGACCTGGTCTGCAGCATCCGCAACACAGTGCAGTCGCGGCCGGTGGATGGACGCAATACCCGCCGTCGCGACCATGCCTGGCTGCCCACCTTCTCGGCAACGGTGAACCTGTCGCCGGCCGCGCGCATCTACCTGCGCTACAGCGAGGCGGTGCGCTTCCCCAGCATGTCCGAGAGCACCATTTCCTTCTCCAGCAGCCTCAATCCGCTGTACGCGCTCAAGCCCGAGCACGCCTACAACTACGAGCTGGGCTATGTACACAATCTGTCCGCGCTGTTCGGCGGCACCGCCGATGCCGACGTCAAGTTGGCCTACTACGTGCACAAGACGCGCGATGTGATCGAGCGCGACGCCTACTTCCTGTTCGACAACATCGACAAGCAGACCATCCGTGGCATCGAACTGCAGGCGCGCTTCGACAATCGACGCTTTTTCAGCGACCTGGGTATCGCGCGCACGCTGGAAAACGAGGTGTGCGACGAGAGCAGCGCGGTGCTGCTCGACGCCAACCGCGGGCTGGTGCCGAACTGCGTACAGGACGGTTTCGTGGGTGGCTACCTGCTGACCCAGGCGATTCCCAAGCTGTCGGTGAATCTGTCACTGGGCACGCGCCTGTTCGATGAGCGGCTGGAACTGGGCAGCCGCATCGTGCACTACCGGCGCCACGACAACCCCGACCTGCAGGTCTACCGCGATCGGCTGCTGGCAGGTGGCAGCAGCCTGCTCTGGCAGAACGTGCCGTTCACCTGGGGAAACATCACCACCGTGGATGCCTATGCGCGCTGGCGCTTCAACGACCACGCCAGCGTTGAACTGGTCGGCAGCAATCTCGGCAACCGCTATTACGTCGACCCGGCCACGCGCTCCACGCTGCCGGCGCCGGGGCGCACCGTCAAGCTTGCGCTCACTGCGCGCTTCTGAGTTTCACCGTTGCAAGCGTTGTACCTGTAGTTCCCTCAATCCAAGGAGTTTTCCATGAAAATGATCTCCCGTTCCCTGCTTGCCGTCGCCGCCAGCCTGGCCCTGGCCGGTGCCGCCCACGCTGCCGATATCGTCGGTGCGGCCAGCGCCGTCACCGATCCGCAGTTGAACGTCAACGTCGGCGAATCGCAGGTCAATGGTGGCCCGCACTCGGCTGGCAAGGCCGGTATTGGCGTCGGCACCGTCTCGGGTGGCACGCGTGTGGACTTCCAGGGCTTGAGCGCCTACTCGGCACCCACGGTCATCAACGGCACCACCGTGCGCACCCTCGCCATGCCGATCACCGGTACCCCGGGCAACCACGCCGGCATGGGCCACTTCAACTTCGTCAAGGTCGGTAGCGGCGATGTCTGGTTCGGCGAATGGTCCAAGGATGGTGCGGCTGGCGGCTTCAACAACCGCCAGGTCTACTTCGCCGGTGACCGCGCCGGCACCACGCTGCCGGCAGGCGTGGCCACCTACGCCGTCGCGGGCCTCAACAAGTTCAACGGCAGCAACCTGCTCAGCGGTACCTTCCGCGCTGACTTCGGCACCGGCAGCCTCAACGGCGCGCTGGCCGGCTCGGGCCTGACCGTGGCCGTGGCTGCATCGATCAACAGCGCCAACGCGTCGTTCGCCGGTTCGGCCACGGCCAACGGTACGGTTGCCGGCACCAGCCAGGGCCAGTTCTTCGGTGCCAACGCCGCCACCCTGGCCGGCATCGCCACCTTCGCCGGCAACAGCCAGTACGACACCGCCTTCGGCGGCAGCAAGAACTGATCGCCACGCCCCTGACGGGGCAGGGCAGGGACAAGCCGCGATCCGCCAGTCCCTGCTTCGGCCCGCGATAGTGCTTCAACCGGATCGAACATGCGCCACCTTCTCTTTCTTGTCGTCCTGCTGCTGGCATGGCCGCTCAATGATGCCCGCGCCCAGCAGGATGACCTGCGCCGCGTGCTCGAACAGGGCAGCGAGCTGCGTCATCAGCAACAGGACCAGCAACGCCTGCGCCAGGCCGAGCACGAGCGGCCGACCATCACCCTCGACGGCCAGCAGTACCGCGTGGAGCGCACTGTCGACGACCTCGGCCAGGCGCTCTATCTCTCGCTGCAGCATCAGCAATGGCAGGCGGTGGCCGCCTTCCTGGCGGAGTACGTCGAACTGCCCGGCCACGATCCGCTGCTGCGCCACTACGCGCAGGGCGCGCTGGCGCGGGTGGCTGGACAGCACGGCAAGGCCGCCGCCGAATACGAGGCCGTGCTCGCCGCGCAGCCGGACTTCCTGCCGGCGCGGCTGGAACTGGCACGTGTCTACGCCGAAGACCAGCGCGACCGCGATGCCATCGCCCTGTTCGAGGCGATCGCAGCCGGCATCGATGGCGACGACCCTGCAACGGCGGGTGTGCGTACGCGGGTGGACGGCTACCTGCAGGCCCTGCAGGCGCGCCAGCGCTGGAAGGGTGCGATCGCTGCTGGCCCCGCGTGGAGCGACAACATCAACCGCAGCTCGGCCAGCCGCACTTGCCTGTTCGGTGACGGCACGACCTGCTTCATCGAACGCCGGTTGCCCGATGCACAGGCAGCGTTCGGCCTGGACTACGACGCCAGCCTGGAACGGCGCCTGCCGTTGGCCGGCCACCATGGGCTGTACCTGCGCGGGCTGGCGTTCGGCCAGGCGTGGCGCGGGCACAGCGACTACAACGAGCTCAATGCCAGCGTGCAGGCCGGTTACAGCTGGCGCAGCGCACGGCATACCGCGCTGCTGGCGCCCAGCTACGATTACCAGGGGCTGGGCAACCACGCGCTGCAGGGCGGTGCCGGCGTGCATGGCGAATGGCAGTTCGCCGCCGATGCGCGCAGCCTGCTGAAACTGGAAGCCGACTGGAAACGCCAGCGCTATCGACAGCAGGGGTTGGCCAGCAACTACGACGGTGAACTGGCGGCGATCTATGCCACCTGGTTCCGCGCGCTCAACCCGCGCTGGACGGTGTTTGTCGGGGTCGACCTGAGTGACAGCAGTGCCGCTGATCCGGCCAATGGCTACCGGCAACGCGGCCTGCGCCTGGGCGCAGCACGCCAGTGGAGCGGCACCACGGCCACCGTGTTCGTGTCGCTGCGTGAGCGTGACTACGATGCCTGGAGCCCGTTGCTGGAAGCGCGTCGGCAGGACAGCGAGCAGAACCTGATCGCCATCGTGCGCAGCGAGCGCCTGGCCGTAGCAGGGCTGGTGCCCAGCCTGAGCCTGCGTTACGCGCGCATCGACAGCAACGTGGACTGGTTGTACAGCCACGATCGCAGCCTGCTGAGCCTGAAATGGGAACGGTCGTTCTGACCCGTCGGCCGGGGCGGGAGGGCGGACGGGTCCATTTATCCCCAATTTGGCCAAATTAGGTATAGTGGCCTCATATCCTTCCGCTGGAGCCATGCCATGACCCTCCCGCTCGACCTGCCCGGCCTCGACAAGGCCCCGGCATCCTCGGTCAAGACCCGTGGCTGGCCCAGCCTGATGCGTACCGTGCGCGAGAAGCAGGCGCTGGTCATCACCAACCACAACCACCCCGAAGCGGTGATCGTGGACATCAAGACGTACCAGGAGCTGCTGGCCAGGGCCAGCGGCAGCGACACCGAGGAGCGCAGCGACGTGCTCTCGCGTCTGCGTATCGAGTTCGACCATGCGCTGGCCGGGCTGCAGCAGGGTGAGGGGCTGGGCAAGGTGATGGGCAAGCCGATCCGCCGCGGCCACAAGGTCGCGCTCGGCCGACCGCTCTGACTCATGGGGCGGATCCTGGCGTTGGCCGGCGTCAACGGCGCCGGCAAGAGTTCGCTGCTCGGTACCTGGCTGGAGGCCGACGGCTTGGCTTGGTACAACCCGGACAGCTTCACCCGACGGCTGGTGGAGGCGGGCTGGCCGTTGCCCGAAGCCAACGCTGAAGCATGGCAGGAGGGCGCACGACGGCTGCGCCAGGCGATCGCCGACGGCAGCGATTTTGCTTTTGAAACCACCTTGGGCGGCAACACCATTCCGCGCCTGTTGCGCGAGGCCTGTAACGAGCACGATGTGGCGATCTGGTTCTGCGGGTTGGCCACTGTCGAACTGCATGTTGCCCGCGTGGCCGCCCGGGTTGCCGCCGGTGGCCACGACATTCCGCAGGACAAGATCCGCGCACGCTTCGATTCCGCACGCGAAAACCTGTTGGCATTGATGCCGCACCTGGCCGAACTGCACGTGTATGACAACAGCGCGCCAGCAGATCGCCACGGGCATGCTGCCCCCTTGCCGGTGCTGGCGCTGGATCGCCAGGGCCTGCAGTATCCGGTGTCGGTGGTGGAGCTGCTGCACACCCCGGACTGGGCCAAGCCCATCGTCATGCGCGCGATGGACCTGCATGCCGACAGCACGCCGCTTGCCCGCCCGCCTGTGCGATGATCCAACGCTGCAGATTCATTGATCGGGGAACAGGGATGTACGATCGAAAGCACTGGCAGGCCATCGGCCTGCGCGCTCCGGTGGCGGCCATTCAAAGCTGTGCGTGCGTGGCAAGGTGGCCTGCCCACCGGAAGGCCAGCATGCCTGGGTGTGCCGCTGGGGCCTGGGCAAGCTGACCCGCGCCGAGTAATCCACATTATCAGCAGCGCCGGGCCATGCTCGGCGGATGCACGGCATTCACCAAGGAGAACACCATGCACGGACCTGCATTTTCCCGTTCCATCCTGCTGCCTGCCGCAATCACGCTTTGCGCGCTGGTGGGCGCTGACCCGGTATTTGCGGCATCGAACGCATCGCCACCGAGCCTGATACAGGCGTTCAACGCAGCAGAGGCCTCGTTGCGTCGTATCCCCGGCGATGACATCGAAAGAGATTTCCGCCCCGTGTGGACCGCCGTTGCCGACCTGGACGCTGATGGCCGCGCCGAGGTCATCTATCTCTATACATCGACCTTTTCCGGTGGCTCGTTCGCACAGAGCAATGTGGTGGCAGTGATGACGGCATTGGCAGCAGATGATCCTCGGGGCAAGGAAAATCCGAAAAGCCTGTCGGCGGTCGATGCTGAAGATCTCGCCGCGATTCGCGCGTCTGGCTACGGCAATGATGCGGGTAAGCAGATTCCTGGTGCGGTGCACTCCATCAGGGTTGAAGGTGACCGCATCATCGTCGCGTTCAAGATCGTTGCCGGTGCACACACCTGTGATTTCGTGGATCACAAGCACGTCTGTCCGCCGGATGGCGACTACGTCTGGACCCTGCGCTGGACCCCGGGCAAGCTGACCCGCGCCGAGTAATCGAATTACCGGCAGCGCCAGGCAATGCCCGGCGCTGCCTCCCGCACTCAGGCCGGTGTCACCTGTTCCGGCTCGGCCACGTCCGGCAACGGCGGCAGGGTGCGATCCACTGTTACCGGCGCATCGCTCTTCAACAGCGCGGCCGCCTCCTTGTTGCAGCCCACGGCCGGCGGCGAACCACGCAGTGGCAGGCCGGCGGTTTCCTTCACGAAGATCATCGTGATCAGCCCGATCACCGCCGCGCCCATCAGGTAGTAGGCCGGCACCAGCGGATCGCCGGTGCGCTCCACCAGCCAGGCGGTCACCAGCGGCGTGGTGCCACCGAACAGCGACACCGACACGTTGAACGCAATGGACAGCGCGCTGTAGCGCACAGGCGTATAGAACAGTGCCGGCAGCGTGGAGGGCATCGAACTGGTGAAGCACACCAGCGCCAGGCCCAGCAGCATCAGGCCGAGAAAGATCAGCCAGTCGTTGCCGCTGCCCACCAGCAGCAGGCTCGGCACCGCCAGCACCAGCAGCGCGATGCAGGCGCCGATGATCATCGGGCGCCGGCCCAGCTTGTCGCTGAAAAGGCCACCGACGATGTTCAACGGCATCATCACCAGCATCACGATGATGATCAGCAGCAGGCCCTTGCTCTCGGCATACCCCATGGTCACGCTCAGGTAGCTGGGCATGTAGGTCAGCAGCATGTAGTCGGTCACGTTGAACACCAGCACCAGGCCCATGCACACGATCAGCTGGCGACCGTGCACTCGCAGCAGCTCACCCAGGCCCGGACGTTCGTGGTCACGCTTTTCCGCTTCCTCTGCATAGGCACGGAACGCCGGCGTTTCCTCCAGCCGCATGCGCATGTACAGGCCCAGCAGGCCGAGTGGGCCGGCCACCAGGAACGGAATGCGCCAGCCCCAGTCCAGCATCTGTTCGCTGCTCAGCAGCATGTGCAGCGCGGTGACCGTACCGGCGCCGGCGATGTAGCCGCCCAGCGTGCCGAACTCCAGCCAGCTGCCCATCAGGCCGCGGTTGCGGTCGGTGGAGTACTCGGCAATGAAGGTTGCCGCGCCGCCATACTCGCCACCGGTGGAAAAGCCCTGCACCACGCGCGCGAGCAGCAGCAGTACCGGTGCCCAGATGCCGATGCGTTCGTAAGAGGGAATCAGGCCGATGGCGAAGGTGCCCAGCGCCATCATGATCATGGTGAAGGCCAGTACCTTCTGGCGCCCATAGCGGTCGCCCAGGGGCCCGAAGACCATGCCGCCCAGCGGGCGTACCAGGAAGGCCACGGTGAACGTGGCGAACGCAGCGATCACCTGCGCGGTGGGGTTGCTGGAGGGGAAGAACACCTGGCCAATGGTGACGGCGAGATAGCCATACACACCGAAGTCGAACCATTCCATCGCGTTGCCCAGTGCAGCGGCGCCCACGGCGCGCTTGAGCATGGGTTTGTCGACAACGGTGATCTCGTCGACCTTCAGATGGCGGCGGCGTTTGAACCAGCCGAAATGGGCGTGGGCATCGGAGTTGTCCTGCATGGGGACTCCCTTGGAAAAATGGAAATGGAGTGGAATGGGCGGTACGGATGTCCCGAAAGTCGGAAACGGCGATGCTGGCGCAGCAGGCGCAGGGGCATCGAATGGAAGGCCCGGAACGGGGCGAAAGGTGTGTGCGATCAAGCGCCGCGCACGCGACAAGCATTGCCCGCTGCCAGAACGCGGGACGATCGGATGGGTCCGATTACGTGTCAGACCGCGTCAGTGCACGTGTGGTGGTGGCAGGCGCAGGGGACAGGCGGGGCAGGGCCCGCAGGCGTCATCCGCCGGGATCCAGCGCGAGGCGATGGAAAGGCGACGGGGATGCAATGATGGAAAGCGAAGCGCCGGTCGGCAGTGCTTCCCGCATGCCAGCAACAGGTGCTGACGCGCAGTGGGTCGTGTCGATCATGCGTTCATGATAACGGTTACAGTGTGAGCGTGCCGAGAATCGCGCCAGCACGAACGCAGCGTTCCATGTTGCCTGTTCATGCAGATGACCCAAGCACATCGAATGAACATGTTGTGCTCACCTCGCTCACGCCATGCCTTTTACGGTGGTCAAGAACCAACGCAAGGAGTAACGCATGACCCGTCGCATTCCCGAAGGCACCCTGGTTATCGTCGCCGATGGTGGCTCGGCCCGCGTGTTCACCAACGTCGGCAGCGAGCAGAAGCTCACCTTGAAGCAGGAAGGCGAGCTGCGCCTGCAGGACATCAGCGAGCAGGGTGTGTCCGGACAGGGGCCGTCGGGCGCAGTGCCCAAGGACATGTCGATCTCGCAGCTCAACGAAGCGACCTTCGCCAAGCAGGTGGCCGAGCAGCTCAACGAAGATGCGCTCAACAACCGCTACGCGCATCTGGTGCTGATCGCCGATCCCACCACGCTTGGCCGCATCCGTCCGTTGCTTCATAAAGAGACGCAGGCGCGGTTGCTGGTCGATATCGCCAAGGATCTGACCAATGCGCCGCTGGAAGACATCCAGCGCACGCTGCAGGCCTAACCGGCATGCCCTTCATGCGTGATCATGTTGCAGCCGAGCCGGCCCGCGCGGAGGTGGATGCGCAGGCCGGTTGGCTGCTGCTGGAATTCGGCGCGCCGTGGTGCGGCCATTGCCAGGCTGCGCAAGCGGCGCTGCAGGCCTTCGTGGATGCGCATGATCTGCCGCACTGGAAGATCGAAGACGGCAAGGGCAAACCGCTGGGCCGCTCGTTCCAGGTGAAGCTGTGGCCGACGGTGATCCTGTTGCGTGACGGCAGGGAAGTGGCGCGCGTGGTGCGGCCGGTGGATGCGGCTGATCTCGCCACACTGCAGAGCGCGCTGCCGGATTGAGCGGCTCCTGTAGAGCCGAGCCCATCCTCGGCGTGCTCCGTCACCAACCGTAGTGCTCGATCACACCAGAGTCGAGCATGGGCTCGGCTCTACAGGCTTCAATGCAGCGTCACCCGCACATGCTGCTCGCGCAGTTCATGCAGCAACCGCCGGCCATGCTGGCTCAGCGCCATCATCGCAACCGTGATCTTCTGCAGGCTGTAGCCCGGGCGCAGGTGTGCCTGCGGGTCGGCCGGCTCGTTCTCGCCGATCATCATCGCCATGCCCTCGGCGGTGTTCAGGGCGTGCTCGATGCGGAAGAACAGGGATTCCATTTCCGGGGTCAGGATGGGCGGTTCATGCGACATGCGATGGCTCCTTGAGGGGACGTAGCCACCGCAAGGGTGGCGAGCGGTGCGGGGTTGGAACTTCGGCTGAGCTTTGGGAAAAGCCGGAGGGCCATGCGGCCGCCGCGCACCGCCCGCCGTAGTCACGGCAAGCAGCTCCCAAGGCTCATTTCGGGGTTCCACACCCGGCAGCGTGTGTTCGCGCTGCGCGGACATCCTGCACACGCAATGGCGGTCTGTTCCAATAGGCATTGCATCTCGAAGTCTCCATTTACGGGCTGAATTTTTTCAGTAGTGCCCATTCCGACAACCGGTTGCGCTTTCGCATCGAAATTGGCGTGCCAGCCTCGCCAGCATCCATTCAATACCGGCGTCGATCCATCCAATTGGTTGCAGAGTCACGCGTTGAAGGCGGCATCCGCACTGCAGCATGCGACACCGCCACCCCAGTGCTAGGATCTGACCATCACCTGAATCGATCCAAATGCCGATGCCCACGCTGGACCGTCGTCTCCTGATCGCTGTCGCCGCTACGGCGATGTTCGCCTCCGGCCTGGCTGTAGCCGCCCCGGCCAAGACCGCCGCCGACAAGGCCTATGCCTCGGTCGATCCGTTCATCGGTACCGGCGGTGAGGGGCACACGTACCCCGGCGCAACGGTGCCGTTCGGCATGGTCCAGCTCAGCCCCGACACGCGCATCCAGCCGCGAGAGAAGGCCTATGGCTGGGCAGCGGGCTATCGTTATGACGACAGCAGCATCGTCGGCTTCTCGCACACGCATTTTTCCGGCACCGGCCATTCAGACCTGGGCGACATCCTGCTGATGCCGTTCACCGGCAACCCAGGCCTGGAGCGCGGCGACCCCGAGAAGCCCAAGAGTGGTTACGCCTCGCGCTTCCGCCATAACGACGAGAAGGCCGAGCCGGGCTACTACGCGGTCACCTTGGACGACTACAAGGTGCGCGCCGAACTGACCACCAGCGCCCGCGTGGGCGTGCATCGCTACGCATTCCCGAAGGGCACCGAGGCCAAGGTGCTGCTGGACATGCGCACCAGCATGTATGACTACCCAGGGAAGATCCTGTGGTCGCGGGTGCGCGTGCGTGGCGATGGCACCGTCACCGGTTTCCGCGAGACCCGCGGTTGGGCAGCCGGCCGCCAGCTGTACTTCGCGATGCGTTTCTCGCGGCCGCTGGCCAGCCACGAACTGCACAACACCGAGCAGGACATCGTCTACAAGGGCTTTGCGCCCCCGGGCGAGAAGGACCCGAAACAGCGCGCGCAGATCGAGGGGCGGCAGCTGGTGGGCACGTTCGACTTCGGCAAACTGGATGCACCGCTGGTGGTGAAGGTGGCGATCTCGCCGGTCAGCGAGGCCGGTGCCATCGCCAACCTCGATGCCGAAGTGGCCGACTTCGATTTCGACCGCGTGCGCGCGCAGGCAAAGCAGGAGTGGACGCAGGCGTTGTCGGTGCTGGATATCGATGCCCCGGAGCACGCGCGTCGCAGCGCCTACACCGCGCTGTACCACACGCTGCTGGGGCCGACGCTGTTCATGGATGCCGACGGCCAGTACCGCGGCGCCGACAACGCCGTACACCAGGCCAAGGGCTATACGAATTATTCGACGTTCTCGCTGTGGGATACCTACCGTGCCCTGCATCCGTTGTTGACCCTGGTGCAGCCGGAGAAGCGCAACAGCGATTTCGTCAATTCCATGCTGGCCCATCACGAGCACAGCCCTTACGGCATGTTGCCGGTGTGGTCGTTCCACGGCCTGGAAGACTGGTGCATGATCGGTTACCACGCAGTGCCGGTGATCGCAGACGCCTACGTGAAGGGCATCCGTGGTTTCGATGCGGACAAGGCGCTGAAGGCGATGGTGGAGACCGCCAACTACGGTCCTTACGATGGCATCGCGCAGTATCGTGAGCTGGGCTACGTGCCGATCGACGAAGAAGGCGAAGCGGCCAGCAAGACGCTGGAGTACGCCTTCGATGACTGGACCATCGCGCGCATGGCACAGGCGATGGGCAAGGCCGATGTGGCGGCAACCTTCGACAAGCGTGCCGGCAACTGGCGCAATGCCTTCGACAAGGACACCGGCTTCATGCGCGCGCGCAAGCGCGATGGCAGCTTCCGCACCCCGTTCGACCCCAGCGCCAGCGGCTACGGCACCGACTACACCGAGGGCAATGCCTGGCAGTACTCGTGGTACGTGCCGCAGGACGTGGCTGGTCTGGCCGCCGCACATGGTGGCAGCGACAAGCTGCTGGCGCGCCTGGATGAAGTGTTCAATGCCAAGGTCGATCCGGCCATCTTCGAACACATGGAAGACATCACCGGCCTGATCGGCTGGTATGCGCATGGCAACGAGCCCAGCCACCACGTGGCCTACCTGTATTCGCATGCCGGCCAGCCGTGGCGGACGCAGGCACGCCTGAAGCAGATCATGGACACCCAGTACGCCGACCGCCCCGATGGCCTGGCCGGCAATGATGACGTGGGCCAGATGTCGGCGTGGTATGTGTTCACTGCGCTGGGCTTCTACCCGGTGGCGCCGGGCTCGGGCGAGTACATCCTCGGCCGGCCGTTCCTGCCGAAGACCGCAATGCGGTTGCCGAACGGCAAGACCTTCACCATCGTGGCCGAAGGCCTGGACGACAAGCACACCTATGTCGGCAGCGTGACCCTCAACGGCAAGCCGTTGCAGCGCACCTTCCTGCGCCACGATGAGATTCTGGGTGGTGGCGAGCTGCATTTCACCATGCAGGCCGAACCGAACAAGGACTGGCCGGGGCAGGGCGCGCAGGCGCCGTATTCGATGAGCCCGTGACGCAGCGCCCACCAAGGTGGGCGACTACCGATGTGGCGTGATCTGGTAGATGCCAACCTTGGTTGGCATGCGATCTACACCATCCCACCATTGGCGCGCAGCACCTGGCCATTGATCCACCCTCCATCGGCACCGGCCAGGAATGCCACCGCAGCGGCGATGTCTTCCGGCGTACCCAGCCGCTCCAAAGGGTTCATCTTCGCCAGCCGATCAATCAGTTCGGGCGACTTCCCGTCCAGGAACAGATCGGTGGCGGTCGGCCCCGGTGCCACCGCGTTCACGGTGATGCCGCGCCCACGCAGCTCCTTGCTGAGGATCGCCCCCATCGTTTCCACGGCGGCCTTGCTGGCGGCATACACGCTGTAGTTTTCCAGCTTGATGCCGACCACGCTGGTGGACAGGGTGACGATGCGACCACCGTCGCGCACGCGCCGCGCGGCCTCGCGCAGCACATTGAATGCGCCCTTGAGGTTGATGCCGATCACGCGGTCGAACAATGCATCATCGCTGTCCGCCAATGCGGCCAACTGCAGCACGCCGGCACTGTTGACCACCACGTCGATGCCACCGAAGCGCGCCTCGATCGCGTCGAACAGGGCATGCACAGCCGGCGGGTCGGCCACATCGGCCTGCAGGGCCACGGCGTGGCCGCCGTTGGCGGTCAGTTCGGCAGCCAGTGCCTCGGCCTCATCGCGGCGGCCGGCATAGTTGATGACCACGGCGTGGCCGTCGGCGGCCAGGCGGCGCGAGATGGCAGCGCCGATGCCACGGGAGCCGCCGGTGACCAGGGCGACAGGGCGGGAAGCGGGGGAGGTCATGGCAGGTTCCAGGGAGTCACGTCGGGATGGCGCAGGGCCATCTTCGTCTATCCGCCGTCGCGGATAATCATGGATAATCCGGAAACATCATCCGGCCAGCCGAACAATGGATCGATTCACCGCCTTGCGTGCCTTCGTCCGGATCGTCGAGCGCCGCAGCTTCAGCCGTGCCGCCGAAGACCTGGGGCTGCCGCGGGCCACGGTGACCGATGCGATCAAGGCATTGGAGCAGCGCCTGGGCGTGCGCCTGCTGCACCGGACCACGCGCGTGGTGGTGCCGACGCTGGAAGGCGAGGCCTTCTACGGCCGCTGTCTGCGCCTGATCGCGGACATGGACGATGCCGAAGCTGCGTTCCGTGACGTGCCACCGCGCGGACCGCTGCGCATTGAAGTGCACGGTGCGCTGGGCCGTCACCTGCTGTTTCCGCACCTGCCGGATTTCCTGCAGCGTTACCCGGACATCGAACTGGAGGTCAGCGAGGGCGACCGCTATGTCGACCTGCTGCGCGAGGGTGTGGATGCGGCCATCCGCGTGGGCACCCTGGCCGACAGCGATCTGGCCGCGCGGCGCCTGGCGTTGCTGCGCGAGGTCACGGTGGCGTCGCCTGCCTACGTGCAGGCGCACGGGCAGCCGGAGAACATCGCGTCGCTGGCGGCGGGGCACAAGATGGTCGGTTACCGTTCCAGCGCCACCGGCCAGCTGATTCCGCTGGAGTTCCAGCAGGGCGGCCAGGTGCGCCATATGCCGTTGCCGGCGCGCGTGCGGGTGTCCGGTGCCGACGCCTTCCTCGGTGCCGCGCTGGCCGGGTTGGGCATCATCCAGGCGCCGCGTTACCGGATGGACCCGTACATCGCGCGCGGGCAGCTGCTGGAGCTGTTGCCTGATATGCCACCCACGCCGAGCCCGATCAGCCTGGTCTATCTGCGCAACCGCACGCCATCGCCGCGGCTGCGGGTGTTCATCGACTGGGTGGCGGCTGTGTTCGAGCCGGAGCGCGCGCACGGCGGCCCATCCACGCATGGCGTGGATCTACTGGCGCGACCGTTCGAGGCGGAGCGTGCTTGGTGGCTCATCCACGCATGGCGTGGATCTAGTGGCGTGACCAGGTTGACGGGGAGACGCCGACAACGCGGCGGAAGGCAGCGCTGAACTTGCTGGGGTTGGCGTAGCCGCAGGCCATGGCCACCTCGGTCACGCTGAGGCCGCCCTGCAGCGCCTGCTGCGCCCAGTGCATGCGGCGCTGGGTCAGGTAGGCATAAGGTGGCATGCCGGTGGCGGCGCGCAGCGCGCGGCTGAAGGTGGTGGGTTCCATGCCGAGTACGCCGGCCAGCGCTGCGACATCCAGCGCCTGCGAACGGTGTTCATCGATGAAGCCCTGCAAATGGCGCAGTTGCCGCGATGACAGCGGTGCGGCCATGCGTGGCCGGGCGTGCGGTTGGCCGGCAAGCTGGGCCAATCGCCGCACCACCACTTCTGCACCGTACTGCAGGAACCCGGGCAGGCAGGCGTCAACCTGCGCGCTGGACCACAGCGCCTGCAGTACGGAGGCGATGACCGGGTCGCGATGCAGCCGCAGGGAAAGGGAGGGGACGTCCGGGAAGCCGCCAGGCGCATCGCGCCACTGCGAGGTATCGATGGCCATTCCCAGCAGCTCCACCGCAGGGCTGGCGTAGTGTCCATGATCGCCGGGCAGTACCACGTTGAACTGGCCCGGATGCCACGGGGCCTGCAGGACCCCGCCAGTGGTGCGTTGGTACAGGTTGCCGCCACCGGCCAGCAGCAGGCCCAGCCGCAGCTGGTACGGATGCCCCATGGGGCCTTCGCTTGCCTGGAAGCCATGGCGCAGCAGAACGACCGAGCCATCCTCGCTGGTCACGGTTCCCTCCATGGGCTGGGCGACTTCCCGGTGCAACTGGTCGGCGAGGGCGGGCATGGCGGGTCCAGGAATGGAGCAGCGCTGACTGCAATGGAGTGGCGGCGAGCGGCGAATGTTACAGGATAACAGTTTGCGCCAGCCGGCCCGCCAGGCGCGTTTCCGTTCCTCATGAGGTTTCCCTTGAAAGCCCCCGTTTCCTCCGTTGCCCTCGTTGCAGCGTCGTTGCTCGTCCCTGTTCTTCCCACCCACGCGCAGTCCGCCGATGCCACCACCCTCGATGGCGTGGTGGTCACCGGCTCCAAGCGCGACACGCCTTACCTGAAGAGTGACCTGTCGGTGACCGTGCTTGACCGGCAGGCGCTGAAAGAAGCCGGTGTCACCGAGTTCCGTGACCTGGACAAGCTGGCCCCCAACGTGAAGTTCAACGTGATGGGCCAGCTGAGCAACATGTTCATTTCCATCCGCGGCATCGAATCCAATCCTTTCCTGGTCAACCGCGCGTCGGTCTACATCGATGGCATTCCGTTCCGCGAGCTGAGCAATGCGGTACTCAACCAGGTGGAATCGGTCGAGGTGCTGCGGGGGCCGCAGGGCACCCTGTACGGTGCCAACAGCGAGTCGGGGCTGGTGCTGGTGCGCACGCGCGGCCCGGCCGATACCCGCGAGGGTGAGGTGAACGTGCGCAGCACCTGGTTCGGCAACGGCAACGGTACGGCCGTGGATGGCTTCCTGGCAGGCCCGCTGAGCAAGGACGGCACGCTGTCGGGCTCGGTGGCGTTCATGGGGTCCGATGAGGATGCCCACCTGAAGAACCTGACCCCGTACGGCGCGCGCGGCGAAGTGAAAGAGGGCTACCTGCAGGGCAAGCTGCGCTGGCGCCCCAGCGATTACGTGACCGTCAACGCCTTGGCCTATCACCTGCGAACACGCGCACCGGGCATGTTCGAGTACGAGTACCTGCCGCTGGATACCGGCCTGTACAACCGCACCTATGGCGATCGCCTCAACGGTGGCCGCCATGCCGGTGATTTCACCTACATCAACGATGCGCCCAAGCGCACCGAAAAGGACGAGACCGTTGCCGGCCTCAGCGCGCAGTGGCAACTGCAGGCCGGCACCCTGGATGTTGCCGCCTCGTACCGCAGCGAGGAAACCACCTCGGCTGGCTATGATTTCGACATGACGGCCAGCTCCGCGTTGGCCGGCTACATCTATGACAGGAAGGATGCATGGAATGCCGAGGCGCGCTTCAGCTCGCCCAGCGACCAGGCGCTGACCTGGATGGCCGGTGTATCGACCTACCGCATCGACAAGGATTCGATCCAGGGCACCTTCGTCGGCCCGGCGCTGCGCGGCCTGGACAGTTACAACCTGGCGCCGCGGCAGACCTCCAAGGGTGAGGACTACAGTGTGTTCGCCACCGCCAGCTACACGCTGCCGGCATTGCCGAAGCTGACCGCCAACCTCGGCATCCGCCACGAGCAGGCCCGCCGCTCCACCGAGCAGCGGGCTGGATTCCTCGACCTCGGCGCTGGAGGGCTGGTGCGCTACCGCGACGCCGCCCTGGCACATACGTTCTCGGCGACGTTGCCGCGCGTCTCGCTGCGCTACGACGCCAGCGATGATCTGTCGTTCTATGCGGCCTCGGCCAAGGGTTACATCCCCGGTGGCTTCAACCTGGCCGCCGCGCAGAGCGATGTGATCAACGACAAGGTGCTGCGCTACGAATCCGAACGCATGTGGAGCCATGAAGCGGGCTTCAAGATGAACCTGGCAGGTGGCCGTGGCCATATCGGTGGCGCGCTGTTCCATATCAGCTCGGACAACTGGCAGGAAATCCAGGTGGCCACCGATGCCAACGGCCGGCCGATCTCTTCCGACTACGTGGGCTCGGATGCCTCGATACGGTCGCGCGGTGCGGAACTGGAAGGCGTATTTGAAGTCGCGCCGGGGTTCACGGTGATGGCCAATGTCGGCTATGTCGATGCGACGTACACCAAGCTGTGGGTCAGCCCGCAGGAGAACCTGCACGGCAAGCGGGTCAAGCTGACGCCGCACTACACCGGCTACCTGGCCGCGCGGTATCAGTTCGACTCCGGCATCTACGCCCGTGTGGAATCGCAGTTCACCGGTTCCAGCGCGCTGGACGAGCGCAATCGGGCGTTCCAGCCGGCCGTGGCCGTGCTGGGCGTGCAGCTGGGTTACGAGCGGGGCCCGTGGAGCACGCGCGTGTTCGTGCAGAACCTGACCGACAAGCGGCGCATCAACGGCCTGATCTTCGACAACCTGGCCTTCGGCCGCGATGGCAACTACTACGGGCCGGTGGACAGCCCGCGCATTGTCGGCGCCGAGGTCGGCTACCGGTTCTGAAGGGTCATCAGCCGGCGGACCGCAGGGCCCGCCGGTTGCGCAGATGTGCGACGGCCAGCATCACCCCACCGCAGGCGGTGGCAGCGCCATGCCAGAGCAGTGATTCCTTCAATGGCAGGTACAGCGAGGCGGACAGCAGCAGGATTGCGCCTGCAAGGGCCACGCACAGCGGCAGTGCCCGCTGATGGCGGCGCTGGCCGGCGGCGGTGCTGAGCAGGGCGATCGTCGAGGCCAGCAGCGCGAACAGCCATTCCCAGCGCGACATCACCAGCAGCGCGGTCATCGCCGCGTGGCCAGGGTGCTGGAACGAGCGCAGCGCCATCATCGCCGCGGGCGTGAAGGCCAGCAGCAGAGGCAGGGCCACGCAATGCGCGGCGCAGGCCAGCGACAGCCAGGCGCCTGCCAGATCGAAGCGGGGATGCCAGCGTGCCGAAGCTGGCGGCTGGGTGCGGGCCCTTGCAGGCGAGGTCGGGATGTGGTCCATAATGTTACATAGTAACAATACGGAGTTCCCCCATGAAACGTTCTGCCGCCCTTCTACTGCTGCTTGCTGCCCATTCTGCGAACGCCCACGACGTGCGCCATCACGATGCGCATGTCCATGGCCAGGCCGATGTCGATCTGGCCGTGGAGCAGGGAACGCTGGAGCTGGCACTGCGTGCGCCGGGTATCGGCATCCTCGATTTCGAACGACCGCCTGCCGACAGCCGCGAACAGGCCGCATTGGCGCGGGCGCGATCGATCCTGCAGAGCGGCAGCTGGGTCACGTTGCCGAGTGCTGCGCAGTGCCGGCTGGACCATGCCGAGGCGACTGCGGAGGGCTTTGCGCCAGTAGCAGTGGCAACGCAGCCTGGCCAGCACACGCACGCCGGATTCACCGCAGCACTGCGCTACCACTGCGCCAACCCGGCGGCATTGCGTGGGCTGGCATTGCCGCTGCCGACGCTGTTTCCAGGTCTGCATGAGGTGATCGTCAATACCGCGACGTCGACCGGGCAAGGCCGCAGCGTGGTGACCGCCGACAGCCTGCGGGTGCCGCTGGCGCCATGAACGAAGCCGCCATCATCGACCTGCAGGGCGTGCAGTTCGGCTACGCAGACCGAGCAGTGCTGGATATCGCACAGCTGCAGGTGAGCGCGGGCAGCAGCGTGCTGCTGCGCGGCACCAGCGGCTCGGGCAAGAGCACGCTGCTGGGCCTGCTGGCGGGCATCCTGCTGCCGGGCCGCGGCAGCATCCGTGTCGCCGGTCATGCGGTGAACACGCTCGGTGCCGCCGCGCGCGATCGTTTCCGCGCCGACCAGCTGGGCGTGATCTTCCAGCAGTTCAACCTGCTGCCGTTCCTGAGCGTGCGCAACAACATCGCCCTTGGCGTGCGCTTCTCGCCGTTGCGCAATGCGCGCATCGAAGGCGGGCTGGATGCCGAGATCGCGCGCCTGCTGCGCGCGCTGCAGCTGGACCCGGCACTGATGCCGCGTGCGGCGGGCACGCTCAGCGTTGGCCAGCAGCAGCGCGTTGCCGCTGCCCGTGCCTTGATCGGCCGCCCAGCGGTACTGCTGGCCGACGAACCGACTTCGGCGCTGGACCCCGACGCGGCCACGGCCTTCCTGCAGCTGATGTCCGCGCAGTGCCGCGCCGCCGGCACCACCGCGCTGGTGGTCAGCCACGATGACCGCCTGCAGCCGTTGTTCGACCAGGTGCTGTCGCTGGGTGATCTGAACCGGGCAGGGGGTGTACATGTTTGAGTTGGCCTGGGCCAGCCTGCGCAGCCGCGCCCTGAGCGTGAGCCTGACCGTGCTGGTCATCACTCTGAGCGTGGTCCTGCTGCTGGGGGTGGAGCGCATCCGCACGCAGGCCCACGAGGGCTTTGCCAGCACCGTCTCGGGCACGGACCTGATCGTCGGCGCGCGCTCGGGGCCGGTGAACCTGCTGCTGTACTCGGTGTTCCATATCGGCGACCCGACCAACAACGTGTCCTGGCAGTCCTACCAGGAACTGTCCGCGCTGCCGCAGGTGAAATGGGCAGTGCCGCTGTCATTGGGTGACTCCTGGCGTGGCTATCGGGTGATCGGCACCACCGCCGGCTACTTCGAACATTACCGGCATGGCGCAGGGCATCCGCTGGCGTTCGCACAGGGCAGGCCGTTCGACGACCTGTATGACGCGGTGGTTGGTGCTGAAGTGGCACAGGCGGCGCACATCGGCGTGGGCGCTGACATCGTGCTGGCCCATGGCACCGGTGCGGTAACCCTGGCCACGCATGCGGACAAGCCGTTCCGGGTGGTCGGCATCCTGCAGCGGACCGGCACGCCGGTGGATTCTTCCGTGCTGGTGTCACTGCCGGCGATCGAGGCGATCCATGTCGACTGGCGTTCCGGCGTGCAGCTTCGCAGCCAGCACGTCAGTGCCGAGCAGGCACGCCAGCTCGACCTGACCCCGACCAGCATCACCGCCTTCATGCTCGGCCTGAACTCGCGCATCGCAACGTTCGGCGTGCAGCGCAGCATCAACGAATATCCAGACGAAGCGTTGCAGGCGATCCTGCCCGGCGTGACCCTGCAGCAACTGTGGCAGTCGCTGGGTACCGCAGAGCGCGCGCTGCAGTTGATCAGTGCGATGGTGGTGCTGCTGGGCATGGTTTCGCTGATGGCGCTGCTGGTATCGACGCTGCAGGAGCGCCGCCGAGAGATGGCGGTGCTGCGCGCTACCGGTGCGCGTCCGGCCTATGTGGCCTGCCTGCTGGTCGTTGAAGCCGTGGCCACCGCAGCGATGGCCTGCGCGCTGGCGCTGGCCGTGCTGACCTGCGCCAGCGTGGTGGGGCGCAGCTGGGCGCTGGCCAATTTCGGTCTGTCGATCACCCACGTCTGGCCGGACGCGCGCGAACTGGCCTGGGTGGGAGGCGTGCTGCTGATCAGCGCGGTCGCAGGCCTGCTGCCTGCACTGCTGGCCTACCGGCGCACCCTGGCCGATGGCCTGGCGCCTGCGTCATGAGCACGGGCGTCCGCGGGTTGCTGCTGGCTGCGGCCATGCTGCTGGTCGCCTGCACGCGGCCGACCGATACCGGTGTGCAGGCGCTGCCGCCGTCGCCGGTGCAGAGTAATGCTGGCACGGAAAGCGAGCAGGAACTGGACTGGTTGCAGATGCTGCCGGGCGATGAACTGGCCGCACTGGAGCGCGGCGAGGGGCCGGAGGTGCAGCACAGCGGCAACCGGCGCATGGCCCAGTTCGGTACGTTCCGTACCGTGGACGCGGTACTGGATCGCGCGGTGCGGTTGCCGGGCTATGTCGTGCCTTTGGCCAATGCGGCGGATGGTCGACTGCTCGAATTCCTGTTCGTGCCGTACTACGGCGCGTGCATCCACGTGCCACCGCCGCCACCGAACCAGATCGTGCACGTGGTGCTGCCGCGGCCGATCGCCATGCCCGACATGTACTCGCCGTTCTTCCTGGCCGGCGTGCTGCGTGCGGAGCGGGTGGACGATGATCTTGCCGGCTCGGCCTACAGCATGGCCGGCGCCGAATTGAGGCCTTATGAACCGTAGCGCGAAGGTGTTTGCCGCTGTGTTTGCCGGTGTTCTGCTGGCGGGTTGTGGCCGGCCCGCCGTGGAGACCCCGCCACATGCCAGCAACGCTGCCGCTTCGCCAGCGGCGCCGTCTGCAGTGATCGACCGCTGGGACGCGCTGATGCCGGGGGAGGACAGCTTCCAGCGTCCACCGCCGCAGATCGGGCTGTCGCGTGGCAACGGCATGGATGGGGTAGGCGGATTGATCGACGACACCGGTTCGGGCTCGCTGCCCGGGCAGGCCATCGATCATTCCAGCCCTCTGCGCGCGCAGCAGTTCGGCTCGTCGGCGGTGGTCGATGGCGTGGATGGACGGGCGCTGGACCTGGATGGCTATGTGGTGCCGCTGGCGATGAACGACGCGGGGCAGGTGGACGAACTGCTGTTCGTGCCGTTCTATGGCGCGTGCATCCACGTACCGCCGCCACCGCCGAACCAGATCATCCATGTGACCCTGGCCATCCCGATCACGATGGGCGCGTTGTGGGACCCCTACCGGCTGTCAGGGCGCCTGCAGGTGAAGCATTTCGAGGCGGATATCGCCAGCGCGTCCTATGACGCAGCCGCTGCGACGCTTTCCGCGATCACCCGATGACCAGGCTCCGCGCACGCAGCGTCGCGCTGCTGATGGTGGTGCTGCTGGCAGGGACGGGCGTGGCGCTGCTGTGGAACGCAACGAAAGCGCCCTCGCCACCGGCAGTGGCATTTCCCGCACCGGCGGCGGAAGCGCAGGCACGCATCGAACATCACATGGCTGCCGACAAGGCCTTTCGTGATGACCTGCTGTTCCTGCTGGTGGCGACGCTGCGCGACCGCTGCGAACCGGCGCAGGCGGGAGTGCTGGCACGCATGGCCAACCGTGCGTCGCTGCCGGTGCTGGCGGCGGTGAGCACCGTGACCACGCAGGATGCGAGCCTGGACCGACCGATCTACCAGTACATCCAGCACCGCGCCGATGCCACCGGCTGCGGCCAGCCACTGCGCCTGCCGGCAGGCGATGGCGGCAGCATCGAGTTGGATATCGAACAGTACGCACGCACCTTCCCGGACAGCTACTTCGACCCGCAGCGCAGCAGTGCGCCGCGTGACTTCGGGGGGCGCCCGCTGCCAGAACGCGCCGGCAACGCCTGCAACAGCGTGGTCTATTCGGTGCTGCCGTTGGGAGGGGGGGATTGGCGGTGCAGCACGCTGCGCAGTAATGCTCGTGCGCGGGTGCGTGCGCTGTGCGAAGACGCGATGCAGCGGCAGCACGGCCATCTGCGTGGCGAGCTGGATGCCGAAGTAGGCCAGGCCATGCAGGAGCCGGTAGTGCAGGCGGTCGCGGCATTGCCTGCGGAGTGCAGGTAAAGCCAGGGCCTTGCGGCAGCGGGCAGGGCGCCTCCCGGAAGCTGAATGGCGTTCGCTGGGAGATCCATAAATATACAGGACGTCCTGTATAGTTATGGGCGTACCCCTCCCCATCCAGGTTCCCCATGGCTCTCTCCCAGCCCTTGGACGGTGCTCCGTCCCTGTCGCGCGCCCGACGCTGGTCGCTGCTGTTCACCGTCGCGGCCGGCCTGCTGCTGGTCACGTTGGACAACTCGGTGTTGTACACGGCGCTGCCGACCCTGACCGAGGAACTCTCGGCAAGTGCCGGGCAGGCGCTGTGGATCATCAACGCCTATCCGCTGGTGATGGCCGGCCTGCTGCTGGGCGCTGGCACCTTGGGTGACCGCATCGGCCACCGGCGGATGTTCCTGATCGGCCTGGTCGTGTTCGGCATCGCCTCGTTGGCGGCCGCGTTCTCTGCGACCGCCGCGCAGCTGATTGCAGCGCGTGCCTTCCTCGCCGTGGGTGCGGCGGCGATGATGCCGGCCACGTTGGCATTGATCGGGCTCAGCTTCCATGAAGAGCGCGAGCGCAACATCGCCATCGCGATCTGGGGTTCGGTGGCCATCGTCGGTGCGGCACTCGGGCCGATCATCGGTGGCTGGCTGCTGCAGCACTTCTGGTGGGGCTCGGTGTTCCTGATCAACGTACCGGTGGTGGTGGTCGCCTTCATCGCGACCCTGGTACTGGCGCCGGAAGGGCAGCGCGACAGCACGCGGCCGTGGGACCTGCTGTCCTCGTTGCTGGCCCTGGCCGCGCTGTCGGGCCTGGTGTTGGCGATCAAGTCGCTGATCGCCACGCCGCCCTCGTACGGGGTGGGCGCTGTCTCGCTGCTGCTGGCGGTCATCGCCGGCTTCGCCTTCAGCCGCCGTCAGCAGCAGTTGCCCTATCCGCTGCTGGATTTCGCCATCTTCCGTAACCCGGCCTTCCTTGCCGGCACCCTCTCGGCAGTGTTCACCCTGTTTGCGATGGCCGGGCTGCAGCTGCTCACCACCCAGCGCTTCCAGCTGGTGGCCGGCCTCAGCCCGTTGCAGGCGGGCCTGCTGGTATCGGTGGCGGCGCTGGGCAGCCTGCCCAGCGCGTTGCTGGGCGGCAGCGTGCTGCATCGCGTCGGCCTGCGTCCGTTGATCTGTGGCGGCCTTGCGGCTGGCGCGGTAGGTGTCGGGGTGGTGGCGCTGGGCTTCCCGCACGGCCTGGGCTGGGTGGTGGCCGGCATGGCGATCACCGGCTTCGGCATGGGCGCTGCGATCTCGGTAGCGTCCACCGCCATCCTCAACAACGTACCGCCGCATCGTGCGGGCATGGCCTCGTCGGTGGAGGAGGTATCCTACGAGTTCGGTGGCCTGCTGGCGGTCGCGCTGCTGGGCAGCCTGAGCGCTGCGATGTACGGCGCGTTCCTGCCGGAGTCGGCGGACATTCCGGCCGCCGCGCGCGAGGGGTTCACCCAGGCGTTGCACGTGGCGCGTGACACGGGGCAGGGTGAGTGGTTCGCCCTGGCCACCGTAGCCTACGATCGCGGTTACCAGATCGTGCTGCTGGTGATCAGTGCGGTGCTGGCGGCCGGCGCGATGATCATCGCGCGCCTGCTGCGTGGACGTGCCGGTGGCCGCGACGGCGCTGCCGATCGCGTAAAATAGGGGCAATGAGAACCAGCAAGCGCGAGCGCATCCTCGACGCCGCCGTCAGCGTGATCAACCGCGACGGCGTGCGTGCGGTGACCTTTGAATCGGTGGCGGCCGAGGCGCAGTTGACCCGTGGCGGCCTGCTGTACCACTTCCCGTCGCGCGAAGCGTTGCTGCGCGGCATCGACGAGCACCTGGTGCAGAGCTGGGAAGCATCGATGGAGGCGCTGCTGGGCAAGTCGGCCAGCGAGGCCACTGCGCTGGAGCGCTACCAGACCTTCGTGCGCGTTTCGGCGCAGAGTGCCACCCGCGCCGAGCTGATGTTCATGCTGGACTCGGTGGACCCCGAGTTCCCCAGTGATCGGCCGTGGGCACCGGTAGTGCAGCGCTGGGCACCTTCGCCACCGGCCGCCGGCAGCGACGACCCTGCGGCGCTGGACAATTTCGTGGCGCGGCTGGCCGCCGACGGCCTGTGGATCTACGAGGCCATGTACGAAGGCCAGCTGGACGAGAAGGTGCGCGCACAGTTGACCGAGCGGATCGGCGGGCTGCTCTCTCCCGAGCGGTCCCCGAAGGACTAGCCGCGGGCTACAGCGCCGCCAGCCACGCGCGGGGCGAGAGCCCCAGGCGCTTGCGGAACGCCTTGGACAGCGAGGCGGTATCGGCAAAGCCGACGTCGGTCGCCACCTGCTTGGCCGCTGCCCCCGCGCGCAGCTGCGTGCAGGCCAGGCTCAAACGCCAATCCAGCAGGTAGCTGGCCGGGGTGGTCTGCATCACTTCCTTGAACACCGCCGCGAACGCGCTGCGCGACAGGCCAGCGATTGACGCCATCTTCGGCAGGGTCCAGGCCTGTTGCGGCGACTGGTGCAGGGCCACCAGCGTGCGTGCCAGGCGCGCATTGGACAGCCCGCGCATCAACCCGTGGCTGACCCCTGCCGCATCGGGATGATCGATCACCCAGCGCAGTACCTGGATCAGGGCAACCTCGAACAGGCGGTTGGTCAGCAGGCGCGAGCCGCAGCGCTGGTGGTCGGCTTCCGCGAACAGCAGGTGCAGGGTGCCGTCCAGCTCACCGATGGCCGACAGCGGCACCACCATCACCGGCGGCAGCGACTGGACGACCGGATTGCGTGCACCGCCGTCGAAATCGAGCGTGGCGCAGGTGAAATCAGGGCCGTCCAGCGGCGCGTTGAGGAACACATGCCGCAGTGGCCGCGGGTACAGCAGCAGGCTGGGGGCGGTGACCTTCAGCTGGCGCGTGATGCAGTCCGTGTCGGGGTGATGCACCTCCATTTCCCCCTTGCGCAGGATGTGCAGGAAGGCGCGCCCCGGCTGCGGTTCGAACACGTGCCGTCCGCACAGCGGGCCGGAATGGAACAGCGCTGCCTGTACCCGGAACCGTTCGAGCAGGGTCGACAGCCGGTCAGGCACATCGTTGGACGGTGGGAATGGGGGCAGTGTGGCGATCATGGATGAATGGACAACATATATGGAAATAAATGCTCTATTCGTCCTGCGAGTTTACCTACGATGAGCCCATCGTCCAATCCCGGGCGCCATCGCAAGGAGTACTCCCATGTCCCGCATCCCCCTGATCGACCCGACCTCGACCACGCCCGAGCGCCAGGCCCTGCTGGGCCAGGTCCACGCCGCCTTCGGCGCCACGCCGGCGATGTTCCGTGCCGTAGCCAACTCGCCCGCTGCACTGCAGAGCATGTGGGGCTCATTTGGCGCGCTGGGTGGCGGCCGTCTGTCGCCGCTGCTGGGTGAACAGATCGCGGTGGCCATCGCCAACCGCAATGCGTGCGAATACTGCCTGGCCGCGCACACGGCGCTGGGGCGCAAGGCCGGCGCCAGTGGCGAACAGATGGCCGCTGCACAGATCGGCCAGTCCAGCGATCCGGCCACCGCCGCCGCCCTGGACTTCGCGCTGAAGGTGGTCGAGCAGCGTGCGCAGATTGCCGACGCTGACGTGCAGGCGCTGCGCGCGGCTGGTTTCGATGACGAGCAGATCGTGGAGATTCTGGCCCATGTAGCGCTCAATCTGTTCACCAACTACGTCAACGTGGCCTTTGACGTGCCGGTGGACTTCCCGAAGGTGGCGCTGCGCTGAGGCCGCGCCGTCAAGCAGGTGGGTGGCCGTGCAGGCCATCCCCCTGCAGTCGCTCCGGGTGGGTATACACGTTGAAGCCCCCTTCGCGGGCGAAACCCACCAGGCACAGGCCAGCACTGCGGGCCAGGTCGATGGCCAGCGCGGTGGGGGCCGAAACGGCAACCAGTACGCTGGCACCGGCGCGTGCTGCCTTGCTGACCATTTCGTAGCTGGCACGGCTGGACACCACCAGCAGGCCACCATCGATGCTGTGTTCGTTGTGGTGCAGCGCACCGATCAGCTTGTCCAGCGCGTTGTGACGGCCCACGTCTTCGCGCACCCAGCCGATGCGGCCACTGGCATCGGCCCAGGCCGCTGCATGGGTCGAACCACTGGCAGCATTCATCGGTTGCTGCGCGGCCAGCCCGGCCAGTGCCCGCTGCAGTGCAGCCGTCTGATACGTGCGGCGGTCCTTCACCGGCGGCAGTGGGCGCAACACGTCCTCCAGCTGACGCGCTCCGCACAACCCGCAACCGCCTCGGCCAGGCAGCAGGCGCCCGTTGTCCGGATCCAGTGCGGCGGCCGGGGCGTCGGCGGACACGGTCATCTTCAGCTCGATGCCTTCCAGTTGTGGCTGCACCTCGGCGGACAGCAGCTGATCGGGGCGCTCGATCAATCCTTCGCTGAGCGAGAAACCCAGGGCGAAATCCTCCAGGTCGCACGGCGTGGCCATCATCACCGCGAAGGCGGCACCGTTGTAGCGCATCACCACCGGCACTTCCTCGGCGATCACGTCCACCTGCTGCTCCTGCGCTGTGTTGCGCCAGCGTTGCAACGTGCGCAGTGCCGTGCCGGCGGGCGGAGGGGAGGGCGGCGTCGATCCGGGCATGCGGCACATCCTGGGCAAAGCAGAAGGGCAGGCTACGCCCGCAGAATAACGCAGCCATCCAGTGAAGACGCAGCGGTAACCGTTGCCATGGCAGCCTGCGTTACCACGGCTGGGCTATGGCGCCGCGGTTGCCGGCGTGCTTGACTGGCCACGGCACCCGGGCGCGGGCCCGGCACTGCAGGCAGGCACTCCACCAACGCAGGTCCCGACCATGTCCGAACAGAAGCCGCCGCGTTACAAGCCCTACAACCAACCGGCAGGCGGCTGGGGGGCCGCCGGTGCGACCGCCAAGGTGCTGCTGCAGCAGAGCGTGATCGGCAAGGGATCGAAGGCACTGCTGGCGATGAACCAGCCGGGTGGCTTCAAGTGCCCCAGCTGCGCGTTCCCCGATGCCGACCACCGCAAGAAGCTGGAATTCTGCGAGAACGGCGCCAAGGCTCTGGCCTGGGAAGCGACCCAGCACCGGGTGACCCGCGAGCTGTTCGCCCAGCACACCGTCACCGAGCTGATGGCGCAGGAGGCGGCGTTCCTGTACTCGATCTTCGTGCGCGAGTTCGGCACCAACAACTTCCCGGACTGTTCGAACATGTGCCACGAGCCGACCAGCCGGGGCCTGCCGCCGGTGATAGGCGTGGGCAAGGGCACCATCGTGCTGGACGACTTCGAACACGCCGAGGCGATCTTCGTGATGGGCCAGAACACCGGCACCAACTCGCCGCGGATGATGAGCAACCTGGTGGAAGCGCGCAAACGCGGCGTGCCGATCGTGGCGGTCAACCCGATGCCCGAGCGTGCGCTGATCCGCTTCACCGAACCGCAGGACGTGGTGCAGATGGCCACGTTCGGTTCCACCGAGATCACCAGCGAGTTCGTGCACGTCCATATCGGCGGCGACCTGGCGCTGATCAAGGGCATGATGAAGGTGATGTTCGAGCGCGAAGCGCAGGGCGAGCAGGTGCTGGATCATGCCTTCCTGGCCGAGCATACCGTTGGCCTGGAGGCACTGCGCGAAGACGTGCTGGCGCAGGACTGGGATGAGATCGTGCGGGTGTCGGGCATCGCGCAGGAGCAGATACGGCGCTGCGCGGAGATCTACATCCGTTCGCGGGCGACGGTGATCTGCTATGGGATGGGCCTGACCCAGCACCAGCAGGGATCGCGGCTGCTGCAGCAGGTGGCCAACCTGCTGTTGCTGCGCGGCAACTTCGGCAAGCCGGGCGCGGGCATCGGCCCGATCCGCGGGCATTCCAACGTGCAGGGCGATCGCACGGTCGGCATCGATGAAAAGCCCACGGCGCGCTACCTGGATCGCGTGCAGCAGGTGTTCGGCTTTGATCCGCCACGCGAACATGGCCACCACGTGGTCGAGTCGATCGCGGCGATGCTGGATGGCAGCGCCAAGATGTTCATCGGCATGGGCGGCAACTTCATCCATGCCGTGCCCGATACCGAACGCGCCTATGCAGCCATGCGCAAGCTGGAACTGACAGTGGGCATCGCCACCAAGCTCAATCGAGGTCATCTTGTGCATGGCCGCGACGCGCTGATTCTTCCAGTGGTGGCGCGTTAGGAGTGGATCCGCACACCACTGGGGGAGCAGTTCGTCACCATCGAAGATGCGATGTCCAACGTGACGGCGTCGCGCGGTGTGCTGGAGCCGGCCAGCGAGCACGTGCTACCGGAGGTGGAGATCGTCTGCCGCATGGCGATGGCGGCGTTGCCGGACAGCAAGGTGGACTGGGCGGCGTACATGCATGATTACGGCCCGATCCGCGACCTGATCGCCGCCGTCTATCCGGACATCTACGCAGGCTTCAACGAACGCATCCAGGCACTGCACGGCTTTCACCTGGATATTCCACCGCGTCGGCGCGTGTGGCCGACGCCGAACGGCAAGGCCAACATCCTGGTCATGCCGGGCCTGGAAGTGAACGCGGTGGTCGATGACCCGGAGATGCTGCGGTTGGCCACGGTGCGTTCGCACGACCAGTACAACACCACCATCTACAGCTACAACGACCGCTACCGGGGCGTGTACAACGACCGCATGGTGGTGTTCATGAACATCGAGGACCGTCTGGCGCGCGGGCTCGGCAAGGAAGCCCTGGTGAGCCTGGAAACGATCAGCGACGATGGCGTGACGCGGCGCATCGAAGGGTTGACCGTGCTTGACTATCCGATGCCGCGCGGTGCCCTGGCGGGCTACTACCCTGAGCTCAATCCACTGCTGCCGCTGGACTACTACGATCGGATCAGCGGTACGCCAGCGGCGAAATCCATTCCGGTACGGATGCGCGCGCAGGTCGAGGTGCCAGCGTAAAGCGCCGCTCCTACGGTTCCTCGCTGTCGCTGAGCACGATGCTGCCGTCCAGCAGCACGGGAACCATCTGGGTCCAGCCCTTGGCGTTGTAGTCGAGGCTGACCAGGTACACCCAGCCGCGCGCTGCATCTTCGGTATGCGCCGCCGCGCCGGCGGTGAACCGCTGCAGGCTCACTTCGGAGACCATGAAGTCATCGCTGGGATAGCGCAGGCGCGCGTGGGCCAGCGCTGCAATCGTCGCTTGGTGCACTGACAGCGGCGGCTCGGCGCGCGCTGGGTCGAAGGCGGGCAGCGTATGCAACCGCGTCGCGCTCACCTGCCAGCGCTCATGGGTGTCGTCACCATCGCCGCTGGACAGCACGGTCCATTGGCGTTCGCCTGCCATGACCGGAAGGCTCAGCAACGCGGACAGCAGGAGGGCAGCAGAGGCGCAGCGGGCAGGCATGGAAAAGCTCCAATGAACGTCATCCATGATGACACCCGGCAGCGGCGACGGGCGCGTCGTGCGTCGGCTATCATCAGCCCGTGGATATATCCGGCCTGCTGCTGCGACTGATGCTGCTCCTGACCCTGGTGCTGAATGCACCGGCGCTGGCGCTTGCCTCGGGCGGCATCAACGGTCAGGCCAGCGATGGTCATTGCGGTGCACCCCACGAGAGCGCCGACATTGCGATCTCTGCCGCGCCCGCTTGCTGCGATGACCGGGACGCAGGCGCGTGCAGCAGCGAGGGTTGCGAATGCGTGCCGGCCAGTGTGGCCATGCTGCCGTCGGCGGCAAGCGTTGCTGCATGGCCACGGCGTGCAGTGCCCGGCGAGGCGCTGCGACCCGGTCATCCCGCGCCTGCGCTGCCGCACCTGATCCGTCCGCCGATCGCCTGATCGCGCGCAGGCATTGCGTGCCTGCCGTCCTGCAGTACCCCCTTATCTACCTGACCCACGCGAATCCGTCGTGTGGGTGGCAGGCGCTCGCGCCTGCGATTGCAAAGGACAACCTGATATATGAACCGCACTCTTTCCCTGAGCCTGTTGCTTACCACCGTTCTGCTGGGCACCGCCTGCGCGCGTGCCTCCGAAGAGGCCGTGTCTTCGCCCGCAACGGCAACCGGAACCGCAACCGCAGCCGCCTCGGCAGTCGCGGTGACGGCTGGGGCGACGATCGATCCGGAACTGCCGCTGGCCATCGTCCACAAGACGGCCAGTTGTGGCTGCTGTGGCGTGTGGGCCGACCACCTCAAGGCTGCCGGCTTCCCGGTTGAGATACGTGACACCGATGACATGCATCCGGTCAAGCAGCGCCTCGGCGTGCCGGCCGGCAAGGCGTCCTGTCATACCGCCGAGATCGGTGGCTATGTGGTGGAAGGCCATATTCCGGCCAGCGACATCAAGCGCCTGCTGAAGGAACGGCCGACGGCGCGTGGCCTCGTCCTGCCAGGCATGCCGGCAGGATCTCCGGGCATGGAAATGCCTGATGGCTATGTGCAGCCGTATACCGTAGAGCTGGTGCTGGCTGATGGCGGCACCGAGCCCTTCGCACAGCACGGGCAGGGCGGCTGAGATTCAGTGGCGGTGCCGGTCGGTCTGACCGGCACCCTTCCACGCGGCCTGTGTAGAGCCGAGCCCACGCTCGGCTGCTTTCGGCCGGCAAGCCGAGCATCGGCTCGGCTCTACAGAATCAGCGGGCCCCGGCCGTTTGGCCAGCTGCGTGTCGAGCGACCATTCGGCTGCATCCACGTAGTCATTCTTCGGCGCGCCGCGTGTAGAGCCGAGCCCACGCTCGGCTGCTTTCGGCCTACAAGCCGAGCATCGGCTCGGCTCTACAGAATCGGCGGGCCCCGGCCGTTTGGCCAGCTGCGTGTCGAGCGACCATTCGGCTGCATCCACGTAGTCATTCTTCGGCGCGCCGCGTGTAGAGCCGAGCCCACGCTCGGCTGCTTTCGGCCTACAAGCCGAGC